>JAYRUZ010000219.1:0-3451 GCA_041918795.1 Azonexus sp.
CGATCGCTGGCCGAGTAGAGCAGCAACTGCAGCCAGCGCTGCAACTGACGGCGGCCAAGCACCGTGATCGCATGGTTGAGCGAAGTGATCCGCTCAAGACTACTGGCGCTGACCGAATTGGTCATGCGCAGCAGGTTGATGGTCAGGCCGGGCTCCGGCTTGAGCGCCTCTTCCAGTTCGGTGGTGCTGGCCTCGCCGAGCAGCAAGCTCATCAGCTTCATCAGCGACAGCTGAGCGTGATCGAGCTTGCGGCCGGCGATGATGGTCGGCTTGGCAAAGTAATAGCCCTGGAACAGGGTGAAACCCAGCTTCAGGCAGAGTTCCATCTGTTCGCGCGAATCGACCTTCTCGGCCAACAGCAGCTTGCCGGTGGGCTTGAGCTTGATGGCGAGCTGCATCAGTTCGACGCGCTTGAGCGGCTGGATATCGACCTTGACGATCTCGACCTGGGCCAGCAGTTTGGCAAATTCTGGGGGGTGTTGTTGTATCACGTCGTCGAGCGCCAGCGTGTAGCCGGCGGCTTTCAGCTCGCGGCAACGCTCGATCACGGCCGGGGTCGGCGGCACGGTTTCGAGAATTTCGAGAACCACGGCGTGGCGTGGCAGCAACTCCGGGATGTCGCTGAACAGGAAGTCTTCGTCGACGTTGATGAAGCCGCGGCAGCCGCCGAGCGCCGCTTCGATGCCCAGTTCGCTGAAGGCGTTGGCGATGACCGTGGCCGTCGCCCGGAGCCCGTCAGTTACCTCGGCCGCGTTGCGGCTGCTGTTGCGGAACAGCAGTTCATAGGCGACGAGCCGCTGGTCGCGGTCGAGGATGGGTTGGCGCCCAAGATAAAGCTGGTCGGCAGCGTCGCTCATATTGGCCTCAGAACGGTAGTTGAATGCCCGGCCAGATGGCCGAGATGGCCTGGCGGAAAGCCGCCTGGATGCGTTCCAGCGCGGCAGCATTGTCGGCTTCGAAACGCAGCACGACGACCGGCGTGGTGTTCGACGGGCGAGCCAGGCCGAAGCCGTCCGGATATTCGACGCGCACGCCGTCGATGGTGATCACTTCGCTGGCGCCGTCGAACTTGCCTTCGGCTTTCAGCTTGTCGATCAGCGCGAAGGGTTCGCCTTCGGCCATCTTGATGTTCAGTTCCGGGGTCGACGGCGAATTCGGCAGCGCCTTCAGCGGGGCATTGGCGTCGGCCGAGCGGGCGAGGATTTCGAGCAGGCGGGCACCGGTGTACAGGCCGTCGTCGAAGCCGTACCAGCGCTCCTTGAAGAAGGTGTGGCCGGACATCTCGCCGGCCAGCGGGGCGCCGGTTTCCTTGAGCTTGGCCTTGACCAGGGCGTGGCCGGTATTCCACATCAGCGGCTCGCCGCCGTGCTGGCGTATCCACGGCGCCAGCAGGCGGGTGCATTTGACGTCGTAGATCACCTGGCCGCCCGGTACGCGCGACAGCACGTCGGCGGCGAACAGCATCAGCTGGCGATCCGGGAAGACGATTTCGCCATCCTTGGTCACCACGCCCAGGCGGTCGCCGTCGCCGTCGAAGGCGATGCCCAGTTCGGCATCGGTTTCCTGCAGCGCCTTGATGACGTCCTTCAGGTTTTCCGGTTTGGACGGGTCGGGATGATGGTTCGGGAAATTGCCATCGACCTCGCAATAGAGCGGAACGATGTCGCAACCGAGGCGCTTGAACAGTTCCGGCGCGACCGCACCGGCCACGCCGTTGCCACAGTCCATGACGATCTTCAGCGGGCGGGCCAGCTTGATGTCGGAGACGATGCGCTCGATGTAGGCGGCGCGCACGTCGGCGCTGCGCCTGTTGCCCTGGCCATGCTTCAGGTTGCCGGCCTCGATGCGCTGCTTCAGTTGCTGGATGGCGTCGAGGGCCAGCGTCGTGCCGCCGATGACCATTTTCAGGCCGTTGTAGTCCGGCGGGTTGTGGCTGCCGGTGACCGAGACGCAGGAGTTGCAGCCCAGCTCGTAGGCGGCGAAATAGGTGACTGGAGTCGGTACGCAGCCGATATCGATGGCGTCGCAGCCGGCGGCACAGATGCCGTCCATCAGGGCGCCGGCCAGTTCCGGGCCGGACAGGCGACCGTCGCGGCCGACGGCGATGGCAGTCTGGCCTTGTTCGACGGCCAGCGAGCCGAGGGCGTGGCCGATGCGGCACACGACGTCAGCCGTCAGCGACTTGTTGACGATGCCACGGATGTCGTAGGCCTTGAAGATTTCAGCGGGCAGAGTGCTCATGGTTGGTTCTTCTGCGTTTCGTAAAGGAAAAAGTGTAGGAGCCTTTGCGGCAACCAGTCCAGCGTGCCGGGAAAGGGGCCGCTGACGAAGCCGACATGGCCACCGGCGGCGGGTTGTTCCAGGCGGACCCAGGGGCTGACTTCATGTCCATGCGGCAGATAGGCGGCGGGCAGGAAGGGATCGTTACGCGGGTTGATGGCCAGCGCCGGCACGCGGATGTCAGCCAGGAAGGGCTTGGCCGAGCTGCGCCGCCAGTAGTCGTCGGCCCCGGCGAAGCCATGGATGGGGCCGGTCACCGCATCGTCGAACTGCCACAGGTTGCTCGCCGCGCGCATGCGCTGGGCGTCGAACAGGCCGGGGTGGTGACGCAGGCGGGCGGCCGAAATGCGCTTCAGCGTGCCGAGGAAGTGTTGCGTATAGATGCGATTGAAGCCGCGCGCCAGATGATGGCCGCAAGCCGTCAGGTCGAGCGGGGCACAGACGCCGGCAATGCCGGTGACCATCTCGTCGGCACGCTCGCCTTGTTCGCCGCCCCATTTCAGCAGCGCGTTGCCGCCGAGCGAAACGCCGGCGGCATGCAGTTGCCGTTTGCCGTTCAGGGCGTGCAGGCGGCGCAGGATCCAGTCGATTTCCGCCGAGTCACCCGAGTGGTAGGCGCGCGGGCGGCGGTTCAGTTCGCCGGAACAGCCGCGGAAGTGCGGCAGGGCGAGGCGCCAGCCGGCGCGCAGGCAGGCTTGCGCGGTCGAGATGGCGTAGTGGCTGCGCGAGCTGCCTTCCAGTCCATGAAACAGCACGAGCAGGGGGGCATTGGCCGGGCCAACGAGGAAATCGATGTCGATGAAGTCGCCGTCCGGCGTTTCCCAGCGCTCGCGGCGCAGGCGCGGGCCGCGTGGCTTGATCAGCAGCGGCCACAGGGTCTGGGCGTGACCGCCCGGCAACCAGCCCGGCGCAACGTAGGCGGGCGGCGTCGGCATCAGTGGATGGTGTGCGGGATGGCTTCGGCCATCGCCTGATGTTCGTCGTCGGCCGCCGAAGCGTGGCGCACGACCAGGCGCCAGCCTTGCGGGCCGCGCATGTAGACGTGGGTGACGTGCAGCGGGCCTTGTGGATTGGGATCGTCGCCGACGAACAGCGTTTCGGTCAGGTGGTGCACCGCGACCACCGAACTCTGCCAATGGGCAATCGGCTCAGGCTGGATACGCAGGCGGGC
>JAYRUZ010000220.1:0-3448 GCA_041918795.1 Azonexus sp.
AAAGCCGTCCGTCCGAGGGAAACCGAGGAGTGCGGCTTTTTCTTTTTCGCGAGATTTTCCGCCATGATCGTTCGCCCGAATCACCACTGGTTCCGACTGCTTTTCGTCTGGCGCGGCTCGGTGTTGCCGCGGATTGTCGGCCGCCTGGCGTTGATCCTCGTGGTCTCCGTGCTCAGCGTGCTGTGCCGCGATTGGTGGATGAGCGAACACGCCGACTCGGCCTTGAGTATTCCGCCATTTACGCTGATGGGCATCGCCCTCGCCATCTTTCTCGGCTTTCGCAACTCGGTCAGCTACGAGCGCTTCTGGGAGGCGCGCAAGCAATGGGGTTTGCTGCTGATTGCCGGGCGCGCGCTGGTACAAAAGGTGGTCAGCATCCTGCCGGATGAGGCGGCGCGGGAAGTTCGCCAACTGATGGCGCGGGAAGTCGCTGCTTTCGTCTATGCGCTCAAACACCGGCTGCGCAAGACCGATGCTGCGGTGGACATGGCAAAAAGGCTAAATTCCGAAACCCTGGGCGCGCTTGCCGGAAAAACCTTTCCTGAACAGATCATCCTGCAGGCGATGTCGCGTCGCTTGGTGGAATTGCGCCGCGATGGCCGGATCGGAGAAATGGAATGGCTGGCGATGGATCGCAGTCTGGAGCAACTTGGTGAGGCCGCCGGCGCCTGCGAGCGCATTGCCGGAACACCGATTCCTTATACCTACCGGGTGCTGATGAATCGCACCACGATGATCTACTGCGTACTCTTGCCGGTTGGGCTGGCGACGACGCTGGGCTGGGTGACGCCGCTGATCGCCACCTTCGTCGCCTACACCTTCCTGGCGCTCGAAATGGTCGGCGAGGAACTGGAAGAACCGTTCGGCACCGAGGCCAACGATCTGGCGCTCGATGCCCTGTGTCACACCATTGAGTGCGCCACCTGCGAACTGGCCGGGCTGGAAGTGCTCGGCGAAGCGCCGGTCGTGCGCGACTACGTGCTGACCTGAGTCAGGCGCCTGTCTGACCCAGCACCTCGCTGAAAAAGCGGCTGGCCGGCAGGCGGAAACCGGCGGCATTGGGATGGCCGCCGCCGCCGTAGCGAGCGGCGATCGCCGCGACATCGACCTTGCCCTTGGCGCGCAGCGATGCCTTGACCTCACCGTCGGCGGCGTATTGCCAGATCAGGCCGAAGCTGCCGCTGCGCTCGGCGAGCACGTTGCCCAGTTCGGAAGCGAACAACACGCTGGCGTTGATGGCCAGGCCGGAAATCGCGAGCCAGGTGTTTTCGCCGTCGCTGATGGTGGGTTGCCCGTGGCGTACCGCCTGTAAGGCATCGACCGGCTCGCCGCGCACGGTCGCCGGTATGCTCAGGTTGCCATCGGCCAGCCGCGCCACTTCGCGCTGGAAAAAGCGCTCGACACCTTGGCCGACCGCGATGAATTCACGGTAACGCGGCGCTTCACGGTCTGGCATGGCGGCGACAAGACTTTGCCAGCCGGTGAACTCGAAGGCCTCCATGCGCAGCGAGCGGCAGAAGGCGCGGGTGTCGGGCAGGGTGAAGCGCCACAAATCCTGGTCTTCGATATGCAGCAAAGGCAAGGGCGTCGGTTGTTCCGGATGAAAGAATTCCCAGGCCAGGCGGGCGCCCGATTTGTCGAGGTCGAACATGACGCGCAGCGGCAGGATCGGATCGGCATACACCTTGCGTCCGCGCGAGTCGTCGCTCAGCAGCTCTGCCCACGGCTGCATCGCCGAGGCGTGATGGTCGATCTGGGTCACCGCGCGGGCCAGGCGGGCCATATTGCGCAGTTGCTCGGGCGGGAAGGAAAAGTCGAGCACGAAAACCTCGTGCTCGGCGATCTGCACCATATCCCAGGCTTCGCCATGATGCATGGCGCGGTAAGTGGCCGAGTCGCCATAGCGGCACCAGGCGGAGTAAGCCGCACCGAAACCGTCCAGGCAGTCGGCGTGGTAGAGAATCGTTACAGGAACTTGAGGCATTTCAGTAATGAGGCGGAATTTCGTCGCGCAGGCTGCGCCGTTCCTCGGGTGGCATATTGGTCAGCTGGTCGCGCAGGGAACGAATTTCGTTGATCAGCAGGTCGATCTGCTGCTGTTGCCGGAATATCGTACGGTTCAGGTCGTCGACCAGGTCTTCGGTAAAGCTGAGTTTGACCTCCAGGTCAGTCAGCCGGGCCTCGGTGTTACTCATTGTCTTTGTCTCGCTTGGCAGTTTTTTTGGCAGACCTGCGCTCATGCAGCAGGGGGAGGGTGGCGCCAATCAGCGTCAGGACGCATAACCCGAAAATGATCCAGCCTTGGTTCATGGCTACTCCTGTCTTCAAGCCGGGATATTACCGCGCCGTGACAGTGCTGTCCCGGATCATGCGGTAAGCTGCAGGCTGTTTTCGCCAGCCCGCCAGTCATGTCACCTAAAGATTCGAACGAAAATGCCGCAGTGCCGAAGGAAGTGCCGGTGATCCCCTTTGGCGAGGCACTGCGTTTCTGGCTGAAACTCGGCTTCGTCAGCTTTGGCGGGCCTGCCGGGCAGATCGCCTTGATGCATCATGAATTGGTCGACAAGCGGCGCTGGATTTCCGAGCGACGCTTCCTGCATGCCTTGAATTACTGCATGCTGCTGCCCGGTCCGGAAGCGCAGCAGTTGGCGACCTATCTGGGCTGGTTGATGCATCGTGGTTGGGGCGGCATCCTGGCTGGCGTGCTGTTTGTGCTGCCGTCGCTCTTCATCTTGATCGGGTTGTCCTGGGGTTATGTCGCTTATGGACATTTGCCTGCTGTCGGGGCGATCTTCGCCGGTATCAAGCCCGCGGTGGCGGCCATTGTCTGTCTAGCTGCCTGGCGGCTCGGTGGGCGGGTTTTGCGGCATCCTTTCTTGGCGGGCATTGCGCTGGCTGCCTTTGTCGGCATCGCCTTGCTTGCTTGTCCGTTTCCTCTGGTCATCGGTCTTGCCGCATTGCTGGGTTTTGTCATTGGGCGTTGGCGACCGGCGATTTTCCAGGGCGCTGCGCACACCTCGGCGAAACAGCAAGAGGCGACCGCTCTGCTGGCCATCATCGGCGACGATACGCCACGCCTGGCACACACCTTTTTCTCGTGGCAAAGGCTGATACGCATCGCGGCCACGGGGGTTGGCTTGTGGCTACTCACCATGGTGGTGCTGACGGCTGCTTTCGGTTGGGAGAGTGCGCTGACGCAGATGGCTTGGTTCTTCACCAAGGCTGCCCTGTTAACCTTTGGCGGTGCATACGCCGTACTGCCCTATGTTTATCAGGCAGCGGTCGAGCATTTTGGCTGGCTGACGGCCGGGCAGATGATCGATGGTCTGGCCCTGGGCGAAACGACGCCGGGGCCGTTGATCATGGTGGTGGCCTTCGTGGCCTATGTCGGTGGCCATGCCCAGGCGGTGCTTGGGCCGGAAATGCTCGTGGCGGGTGGCGTCTTGGC
>JAYRUZ010000221.1:0-3448 GCA_041918795.1 Azonexus sp.
TCGCCAACGACCGTCAGGACGACATCGGCGCCTTCGATTCGCCGGCCTTCGTCGGCGAGTTGATTGGCGACGTGGCCGCGATCGGCGACGGCTGGATCGTGGTCAATACCGACCAGACCTTCCACAACGGCGACGGCGTCTGCTTCCATGACGCCCACGGCGATGTGCAGGGCATGCGCATCAACCGGGCCGAGGGCAAGAAACTCTACCCGGCCGAGATGCCGGAAGACCTGACCGAAGGCGCCACTCTCTTCCGCAACCGCGACCAGGAATTCGAGCGGGCGCTGGAGAAGGAATCCGCCGACCGCCGCGTTTCGGTCAAACCGGTGTTCGCTGAAAGCGCCGAGGGCTTCACGCTGACCCTGACCGACGAAGATGGCGTCACTGCTGCGGTGCACCTGCCAAAAAGCGAAAAAATCGGGACGGAACTGGCGCAGAACCCCGAGGCCGCCATGGGCAAGCTGAAGGAAAACCTCGGCAAGTTCGGCAACACGATGTTCGTCGCCGAACCGGTGGAATTGCAGCTCGATCAAGCGTGGTTCCTGCCCGTCGGTGCGATCAACGCGCTGCGCCGCGAGGCTGCCGAGCAGTTGCAAGGTGCCCGCATCGCCAGCCACCCGCGCCCGCCGCGCGCCGCGCCGGCTGAGCAGCCCGTGCCCTACCCGCAGGAAGAACTGACCTACCTCGGCAACGTCTTCAACGCCAAGGCCCGCGCTTTCTACGAGAAGCACGGCGTCAAGCTGATCGAGGAAGCCTACGAGGCGGGCAACGAAAAAGGCATGGTGTCGCTGATGATCACCCGCCACTGCCTGCGCTACAGCTTCAACCTGTGCCCGAAGGAAGTGAAGCACCTCAAGCCGGACCCGATGACGCTGATGAACGGCAACGAAAAGCTGATCCTCAAGTTCGACTGCAAGGCCTGCGAGATGCACGTCATCGGCAAGATGAAGAAAGGCGTCAAGCTGAACATCGGCACGATCCGCAGCGAAGCTTCCTGCGGCTGATCCGGCCGGATCAGCCCGGCTTGCGCAGCAGATCGACGCGTTGTGGGTTCAGGAAGGTCGCCCCTTCCGGCCCGAGATAGGACTCGAACCTACCCTTCACCTGCGCGTAAAGCGCCGGGTCGAGCTGGTGGTTGGTGTGCGTGACCTGGATCATGCGCCGGTCGAACTGGTCGAAATCCTCGAAGAAACTGCGGGTATTGAAGAACCACTGCTGCTCGGAAAGCAGCGGCCCGCGCTCGACGGCCCGGCAGATGGCGGCGAAGGCCGCCTCGCGCACGATCTTTTCGTCGTGGAAGAGCTTGAAGACCTCGTTCAGTTCACCGGCATAGACCGGCTCCGAGATCCAGGCCAGGCCGCCCGGTTTCAGCACGCGGGCGATTTCGCTCAAGGCCTGGTCCATCAGCGGCATCGGCACATGGTGCAGGGACTTGAACATCAGCACGACATCGACGCTGCCATCCTCGGCCGGGATCGCCTCGGCGCCGCCGTGGCGGAAGCGGACCTGGGGCAGATCGGTGATTTCGCGGTTGCGTCGGTGCTGGATGTCGTCCACTTCGAGGGCGATGATTTCCCTGACTCGCCCACTCTCCGCCAGCAGCCGCGTCTTTTCCGCCTTGCCGCAGCCCAACTCCAGCACACGCGCGCCATCCAGCGGCAGTGTGTCGAGCATCAATTTGACTTCATTGACCAGCGTGTTTTGGGCGGGATCGGCGATTTTCATGGGCAGCAATCGTTGGAACGAAGGTGCAATATTAACCGATGATGATTTAGCGGGTCGTCTCTGGGCAGCATCGAGCATCAGCCCCGACCAGGCATGCGGTATAGTGTTGCCCGCCTGCCTGTCATGCTTCCTGCATCCGCACATGAAACCGACCGCCTGCCCGTCCTGCCGCCAAACGATGTCGAAGCACAAATTCGAACGCAACCTGGGCGGCGAAGTCATTCTCGACCTGTGCTTTCCCTGCCAGGGCATCTGGTTCGACGAAAGCGAGAATCTGCAGATCACGCCGGGCGGCATCATCGAACTCTTCCGCCTGATCCACGGCAATCGCGATGCACAGCGTCAGCCGTTGACCAACAATTTACGTTGCCCGCGCTGTGACGATCGTCTGCTGCACGGGCTCGACATGAGCAAATTCGGCGGCCGTTTCAATTACGACCGCTGCCTGCAACACCACGGCCGTTTCACCACTTTCGGTCAGTTCATGATCGAAAAGGGTTTTGTCCGCCAGTTGAATCCGGCCGAAATTCACGCCCTGGCCGCCAAGATCGGCGTCATTCACTGCTCCGGCTGCGGTGCACCGGTCGATATTAGGAAAAACCAGGCCTGCGACCACTGCAAGGCCGCGATCACCATTCTCGATCCGCAAGCCGTCGAAAAAGCGCTGACCCGCTTCCAGCAGGCGGAGACCAAGCGGAGTGCTCCACCGGATTTCAACATCCTGGCCGACGCCCTGATCATGCAGGAACGGGAAAAATCACGGCAACAACGTGAGCGGCGTCAGCAGGGCTTGTTTGAACGAGCCGACGAAGGCGTGAATGCCGGCGATCTACTGGTCGGCGGCATCGGCTTCATTCTCGGCCTGCTCAACTAGGTCGCGTGGGGTAGCTCAGCGATCCATCCCGTCCCAACAGCGGGCGGAGATATCTGCCGACACATCGGCCCCGTGGGCGATGGCTTTCTGCAGGTCGGCCAGCAAGGCCAGAATCCTGTCCTTACATTGCAACAACTGACCACAACGCTGCCGAGCCGTGTGCATTTCACCTCGATCGGCCAGATCGACGATCGCCAGGCCCAGGCGATGCACCTCGCCATGAGTGCCATCAATCTGCACAAACTCCGGTAAATGGCCGTAGCGCTGCCGGCCATGGCTATCGTACCAATGGCCGAAGCGGCATTGATGATGATCGGACAACTCCGCCTGCGTCAGTTGCAACGAGGCTCCGTCAAGGTAAAGCAGAACGCGATTGACCCAGCGCAGGTGATCGTACTGCGCGACCATCAGCGGGAAATCGGACAGTTCCCAATGCGTATCCGCCCACTGCGCCCAGCGCGGATCGGGATTCCATTGCGCCACCCAGGCGTCGACATCGACCACGGGCATCGGTCGGGCGATGCCATAGCCCTGCGCCAGATCGCAACCGAGGCGCATCAGCACCACGCCATGCTCAGGCGTTTCCACTCCCTCAGCCAGGACCCGCCGCTCAAAGACCGCCGACAAGGAAATCACCGCTTCGACCAGCGCCATGTCGCTCTTGTCGTCGAGGATGTCACGCACGAAATGCTGATCGATCTTCAGGCCGTCAACCGGCAGTTGGCGCAGATAAGCCAGTGAAGCATAGCCCGTACCGAAATCATCGACTTCCACCGCGACTTTAAGGGCGCGGCAACTGCGCACCACCGATGCGGCATGCGCCAGGTCGGACAGTGCGGAGGATTCGGT
>JAYRUZ010000222.1:0-3421 GCA_041918795.1 Azonexus sp.
GCTTCCAGCGCGGCGGCGGCTTTTTGCACGACAACTGCGCCCAGCGTAGCCGAGGCTCCCTTCAGCGAATGGGCCAGGCGGCGCGCTTCTTCACGGTCACCGTTGGCCAGGCAGAGGCGGATTTTGCTGAAGTCGTCGAGGTGGTTTTCGGCAAATTTGCCGAGCAGTCGCTTGTAGGTCTCCATGCGGCCGCGCACGGTTTGCAGGCCGAATTCCGTATCCAGGCCCGGAATGCCGGTCAGTTCTTCGGCACCGGCAGCGGGTGCCGGTGCCGGCGTGCTGGCTTGGGCGTGATCGGCCAGCGGCTTCGGCAGCCAGCGGTTGAGTGCCTCGAACAGCCGTTCGGGTGTTACCGGCTTGGCCACGTGGTCGTTCATGCCGGCGGCCAGGCAGGCGTCACGGTCGTCATCGAAGGCGTTGGCCGTCATGGCCAGGATGGGAATCGCCGTCCAGCCGGGCAGGGCACGGATGGTCCGGGTGGCTTCCAGGCCATCCATCCGCGGCATCTGCATATCCATCAGCACCAGGTCGTACAGGCGTTGGCGGGCGAATTGCACGGCTTCCTGACCATCGCAGGCGTGGTCGATCCGGAGACCGGCCGAGCGGAGCAATTCGGTGGCGACTTCGGCGTTGACGGCGTTGTCCTCGGCCAGCAGGACGTGGGCACTGATCTGCGGTGCGCTGGCCTGGTCGAGCCGGGGGAAAGACGATTCAGCCCCGGTTTGGGCGGCTTCGAGGCGTACGGTGAACCAGAAGGTACTGCCTTGGCCCTGGACACTGTTGACGCCGATTTCACCGTGCATGGCTTCGGCCAGCCGGCGGCTGATTGCCAGGCCGAGACCCGTGCCACCATAGCGACGGGTGGTCGAACTGTCGGCCTGTTCGAAAGGCTGGAAGAGGCGGGTGGTGATTTCCTCGGCAATGCCGATACCGGTGTCGCTGACCGCGAAGCGGACCTGCAGTTGCGTGTCCTGCCGGGAAACGACACGGGCGGCCACGGTGACGGTGCCGCGCTCGGTGAACTTGACCGCGTTGGACAGGAAATTGACCAGGATCTGCTGGATGCGCAACGGATCGCCGCGCAGGCGCGCCGGCAGGGTCGGGTCGATTTCCTGGACCAGCTTGAGTTGCTTGGCGACGGCGCGTTCGCCGATCATTCCGAGCGCCGTGGCGAACACGTGCTGCATGGAGAAATCGGTGCTTTCCAGTTCCAGCTTGCCGGCTTCGATCTTCGAGATGTCGAGGACGTCGTTGATGATCGATAGCAGGTGGTGGGCCGCATCGTTGACCTTGGTCAGGCGGTTCTGCTGCTCAGGCTCGCGGCTTTGGCGCTGGGCCAGGTGGGTGAGGCCGATGATGGCGTTGAGCGGGGTGCGGATTTCATGACTGATGTTGGCGAGGAAGGCGCTCTTCGCCTGGTTGGCCGATTCGGCGAGTTCCTTGGCCTGTTCGAGCTGGGTGGTGCGCTCGGCGACCAGGGCTTCGAGGTGCTGGCGATAGCGCTCCAGCTCGGCCTGGTTGCGCTTTTTCTCGGTGACGTCTTCCTTGATCGCCAGGTAATGGGTGATGCGGCCGTCCGGTTGGCGCACCGGCGAAATGATGGCGAATTCCTCGTAGGTCGAACCATCCTTGCGCAGGTTGATGAATTCGCCGCGCCATATTTCCCCTTTGCCCAGGGTGCCCCACAGCGAGGCATAGTTTTCCTGTGGCGTCAGCCCGGAGTGCAGCACCTTCGGATTGGCGCCGACGACGTCGTCGCGGCTGTAGCCGGTGTTGCGCACGAAGGCTTCGTTGACATATTCGATCTGCGCTTCGGTGTTGGTGATGACCACGCTGTGCGGGCTCTGCTCGATGGCCAGCGAAAGCTTGCGCAATTGCTCCTCGGCTTCGCGCCGCTCGGTGATGTCCTGTACCGTGCCGATGGCTGACAAGGGGGAGCCGAAGGGATCGAAGCGGATGTGCGCCCGTTCGCGCACCCAGCGTACCCGCGGTCCGAGGCGCAGACGGAATTCGCTGTCGTAGGGCTGGCAGCCCTTGGCTGCCGCCCATTCGGTGCGGATGCGCTCAGTGTCGTCCGGGTGAATGCAGTTGACCAGGTCTTCACGCTTGAGCACGGTGCCTGCCGGCAGGCCGAAAATACGGAAAATTTCGTCGCTGCAGTGCAATTTGTCCTGCGCGATGTCCAGGGTCCAGCTGCCGAGGTGGGCGATGCTCTGGGCTTCGCGCAGCGCCGCCTCGCTCTGGCGCAGGCTGGCCTCGCTGTGGGCCAGCGCCTGGCGCGAACGCTGCATGCTCATGCCCAGACCGAGTTCGCTGGCAACGCCGGTCAGCAGCGCCATTTCGCTATCGTCGAAAACCCCCGTTTCGGTCGCATAGATGCTCAGCGTGCCGAAAATCTGGTGGTCGCTGCGGAGCGGCAGGGAAACCACGGCCCCGTAGCCGCGTCGGGCGGCCCCGCCATGCCAGCGGGCGAAACTCGGTTCGGCGCCGAGGTCCTGAACAATGACCGGGATACCGGTGCGGATGGCCCGGCCGGCGGCACCCTGGGCCTCGACCGGGTCGCCCCAGGTCAGCTTCAGTTCGTCCAGATAGCCGTCTTCGTAGCCGGAATGGGCCAGCGGCCGGACCTGCCGCTCGGGCTCGGGGCCGGCTTCGCCGACCCAGGCCATGCGGTAGCCGCCGACTTCGACGATGATGGTGCAGATCTCGGCCAGCATGGCCGCTTCGTCGGTACGCCGGACCAGGGCCTGGGCAATGCCGCTCATTATGCGCAGGGCGCGGTTCTGGCGGGCGATCTGCAGGCGGTTTTCCTCGCGCTCCGCGATGTTGTGGGCAATGCCGAGAATGCCGACCAGCGCGCCATCGTTGTCGTAAACCGGCGTTTTCGAGACTTCGTGCAGTTCGGTGTGCTCGTCCGGAAAGCGCAGAAGATGCTCGTAGCGTAGGGTTTCGCCGCTCTCCATGACCTGTGCGTCGGTCTGGCGCATGCGCGGGGCGAGATCGGGCGGCAGCAGCTCGCGGTCGTTGCGTCCGATGATTTCCTCGGGTGGCCGGCCGATCAATTCTGCAGCGCGCGGGTTGCATTCGAGGAAGAGGCCAGCCGGGTTCTTCAGCCAGACCATGTCGGGCAGCGTGCGCAGCAGGGTCTGCAGGCGGCGGCGCTCGGCATCGAGCGCCGAGCGTTCGTGGCGGCGCTGGGTGATGTCGGTCAGGATGCCGGCGCTGTAGATCGGGCGTCCGCTGGCATGGCGCTCGATGACGCAGCCGCGGTCCTCGACCCATAGCCAGTGGCCATCGCGATGGCGTATCCGGTATTCGACGCGGGCGACCTCGTTTTTTGCCTGTTTCAGCCCGTCCACCGCAGCTTTGAGCAAGGGCAGGTCGTCCGGATGGACCAAAGCCTTCCACTGGGCGCGGTTGT
>JAYRUZ010000223.1:0-3417 GCA_041918795.1 Azonexus sp.
AGGATCTGCTAAGCGCCCTGCAGGCCGAGCTTGACGCCATCGCCGCCGACGAAGCGGTGCGCGTCGTCGTCATCGCCGGGGCCGGCAAGGCCTTCTGCTCGGGCCACGATCTGAAGGAAATGCGGGCCAATCACAGCAAGGAATACATGCAGGCGCTGTTCCGCCAATGCGGCGAACTGATGCTGAGCATCACCAAGATGCCGCAACCGGTGATTGCCCGCGTGCATGGCATTGCCACGGCCGCCGGCTGCCAGCTGGTATCGATGTGCGATCTGGCGGTGGCGGCGGATGTGGCGAAGTTCGCCGTGTCGGGCATCAATGTCGGGTTGTTCTGTTCGACGCCGGCCGTCGGACTGGCGCGCAATCTCGGACGCAAGGCGGCGCTGGAGATGCTGCTCACCGGCGAATTCATCGACGCCATGGAAGCCAGGGCCAAGGGCCTGGTCAATCGCGTCGTGCCAAGCGATGCGCTCGACGCCGAAATCGAACGCCTGGCCGGCAGCATCCTGGCCAAGAGCGCCGTTGCCATCCGCATGGGCAAGGGGATGTTCTACAAGCAGCTGGAAATGGGCCTGGTCGACGCCTACGACTACGCGGCCGAAGTGATGGCCTGCAACATGATGAGCGAGGATGCCGGCGAAGGCATCGATGCCTTCATGCAGAAGCGCAAGCCGGAATACAAGGGGCGCTGAACGCCCTCAGGCGGGAGCGAGCTCCGGTTTGTCTCCCGCCGACGCGGGTGAAGAACTTCTCGCATCGCTCGTGCCCCGTCTATTCGCCGTCAGCAGCGCGAAGAACTCCGTCTCCGACATCTCGACTTCCTCAACGGCCGGCAGGCGGCGCTCGACCGAGCGTCGGCGCTCCTTCCAGCCCGCCGGCGGGCCGCCATCCAGCAGGCGACGCTCCTCGATGATTCGACGGCAATCTTTGGATTTCATGACAGTGTTGGGGGAGTGCATTAATTTGGCAAAAATTCTAACCAACCCAATATCGACAGGCAATATACCGAAACGCCTAAGCAAAAATGACAAATTCAAAAAACACAGAGCCAAGTCACTGAAGCAACTAGATTTCTCATACGGCGACCTTGCGCAATTCCGCCGCAAAATTTTTACTCCCCGATCCCCGACCGGCATTCGACACGAAGCGGGTTAAAATCCGCCCCCATGCCCTCCACCCTCACTCCCGCCCGCCAGAGCCTGCTGCTTTTCCTGCTCGCACTCGCCGTGCTGCTCCCCGGCATCTGGGAGGCCACCGGCCTGACCGGCAAGGACGAGTTCTTTCTCGGCCTGCGCACGCCGATGGAAATGATCGAGGGCGACCACTGGCTGGTGCCCTTTCTCGACGGCGCCCCGCGCATCCGCAAGCCGCCGCTGCTCTACTGGCTGGGCCGGACGAGCTACGAACTGTTCGGCATCTCGCTGAGCAGCGCCCGCCTTGTCGCCGTCCTGTTCGCCGCCCTGCTCGTCGTATCGACCGCCGGCATCGCCCGTCGCCTGTCCGGCCAGGCGGAAACCGGCTGGGTCGCCGGTGCCGTCCTGCTCGGCTGCCTCGGCCTGGCCACCGAAGGCCGGCGTTTCATGCTCGACGTGCCGGTCGCCGCGCTGTCGGCGGCCGCTTTCTGGTGCTTCCTGCACTGGCTGGATTTTCGCCGTTTTTACGCGTGCACCGCAGCAGTGCTCCTGCTGGCTGCCGGCTTCCTGACCAAGGGTCCGATCGTCGCTCTGGTCTTCGGCGGCGGCTGCCTCGGCCTGCTCGCCGCCCGCCGCCTGCATCTCGCCGACCTCGGACGACACTGGAAACTGTTGCTGACGCACGCCGCACTGTGGGCCGCGCTCGCCCTGCCCTGGTTCTTCATCGTTCGCCTGCTCTACCCGGAGGCGGCCGAACTGGTCCTGGCCGACGAACTGGAATCGCGCCAGTTCTTCAGCCTGTCGCCGGGCATCGTGCTCGGCCTGCTCAACATCGGCCTGCCCTGGGTCTTCGTTTTCGCCGCCGGTGCCTGGCTGTTGCGCCGCGAGGCCGGCGCAGCACGCATCGCGCTCGTCTGGTTCCTCGCCACCTTCCTGCCTTTCGTGCTGATCAAGAGCTTCGACCGCTACCTGATCGGCTCGCTGGTGCCTTTCGCCGTCCTGACCGCACTGGCCTTGCCGGAGATCCGGGCGCGCTGGCCTTTCCGCCTGGGGGCCGTGCTCGCCGTGTTGCTTGGCAGCGGCATCGCCGCTTTCGCCTTCTGGTTCCGCCTCGGCGGCTGGTACTGGCTGGTTTTGCCGGCGGCCTACCTGCTCTGGGCCTGGTGGCAGCCGCGCCCGCTGGCGCACCGCCTGGCAGCGCCGATGATCTACTGGATCGCCCTGCTCTGGGGAGTTTTCCCGGCCCTCGGCGTCAATGCCGTACCGGACGCAGTGGTCGAACTGGGTCGGCAACAACCGGTCGCCATGTTTGACGGCCCACAACCGGCGATGCTGCCCATCCTGAGCGGACAGGCGCACCGCCATTACGCCCGTATCGACCGTTTCGACCTGGCCGAGATTGCCGCCCTGCATACTCCGGTTTTTCTCGAAACCCACGAAGAGCCGCGCTTTTTCGCCGCCGTCGAGGCGGCCCAAATGACCGCCACACCGCTCGGCAGCTACACCACGCTGGCCTCGCACGGCTCCGGCCTGCGCTTCGCCCGCGTCGGTGCGACCCGCGCCGACTGGCGCACCGCCTTCGCCGAACGTTCGCTCGCCCCGCTGCTGACCACCGTGCGCTGGTACGAGGTACGCAGCCGATGATGACGCTGCCCGAATCCCTGCGCCGCTGGCTGCCCATTGCCCTGTTTTCCGGCGCGCTCGGCATCGCCTTGTGGCGCGTACCGAGCGTCGAGCCACCCGCCTTCGTGCCGCCCCCGGCGGCGCAGCCGAGCCGCCTGCCGGCCATGTTCGCCGGCGAGCAGTTGCCGCGGATCGCCGAATCGGCCCACGCCGCCAGCCTTGCCCAACTGCCGGACGGTCGCATCGCTGCCGCCTGGTTCGCCGGCAGCCGCGAAGGCGCCGACGATGTCGCCATCTGGTTCAGCACGCTGGAAGCCGGCGGCTGGAGTGCCCCGAGCCGCATCGCCAGCCGCGAAACGACGGCCGGCGGTACCTTCGCCTACCTGCGCAAGGTCGGCAACCCGGTGCTCTACAGCGAGGGCAACTGGCTGCACCTTTGGTATGTCAGCGTTGCGGTCGGTGGCTGGGCCGGCAGTTCGATCAACCACAGCCAGTCGACCGATGGCGGCCGGAGCTGGAGCAAGCCGACCAAGTTGCAGACCTCGCCGCTCGCCAACATCAGCACCCTGGTCCGCACCCCGCCGCTGCCGCTGGCCGACGGCGGGCTCGGCCTGCCGGTCTATCACGAATTCATCGCCAAGCACGGCGAATGGCTGCGCCT
>JAYRUZ010000224.1:0-3403 GCA_041918795.1 Azonexus sp.
CGCGCTTCGATGATCAGGCCCTTGGCCGGCGCGTCTTTCTGCGCCGTCAGTTCGAGGATTTCCGCTTGCAGCAGGACTTGCTCCAGCAGTTCGTCGATACCCGTACCCTTCTTGGCCGACACCGGGCAGAACGGCGAATCGCCGCCGTACTCTTCCGGAATGACGCCTTCGGCGACCAACTCCTGCTTGACGCGGTCAGCGTTGGCATCCGGCTTGTCGATCTTGTTGACCGCAACAACCAGCGGCACACCAGCCGCCTTGGCGTGGTGGATCGCTTCCTTGGTCTGCGGCATCACGCCGTCATCGGCGGCGACGACCAGAATGACGATGTCGGTCGCCTTGGCACCGCGGGCACGCATCGCCGTAAAGGCTTCGTGACCCGGGGTATCGAGGAAGGTGATCATGCCGCGCTCGGTTTCCACGTGGTAAGCACCGATGTGCTGCGTAATGCCGCCGGCTTCGCCAGCAGCCACCTTGGCGCGACGGATGTAGTCGAGCAGCGAGGTCTTGCCGTGGTCGACGTGCCCCATGACGGTCACCACCGGCGCACGCGGTTCCAGCGGCACATCCTTGTGCTCGGCCACCGCGGTATCCTCGAGGAAGGCATCCGGGTCGTCCAGCTTCGCAGCAACCGCCTTGTGGCCCATTTCCTCAACCACGATCATCGCGGTTTCCTGGTCCAGCACCTGGTTGATGGTGACCATGGAACCCATCTTCATCATGGTCTTGATGACCTCGGTCGCCTTCACCGCCATCTTGTGAGCGAGATCGGAAACCGAGATGGTTTCCGGCACGTGCACTTCGCGGATGATCGGTTCGGTCGGCGCCTGGAAGCTGCCCTGACCATCATCGCCCTTGGACGATTTCTTATGACCGTGCTTGCCTTCCTTCCAGGCATTGCCCAGATCGGAGCCACGGGTCTTGAGACCACCCTTTTTCTTGCCTTCATCGGCAGCGCGACCGCCCTTGTCACCCTTTTCGCCCTTCTTGCCGGCATCGGGTTTCTTGTGCAGCGTACCCTTTTCGGTACCTTCCCCGGCCTTGGCCTGGGCGGCGGCCTGCTGTTTCGCCTGCTCGGCCGCCTTGGCTGCGGCAGCGGCAGTTTCGGCTTGCTGGCGCATGATCACCAACTGGGCTTCGCGAGCCTGCTTTTCCTTGAGCTCGCGCTCCTGGATTTCACGCAGACGGCCATGACGGCGAGCTTCTTCCTCGCGAGCCTTGAGTTCCTTCTCGCCAATGATGGCGGCACGGCTGACCACGACACGTTGCGGCTTGACCGGTTCGCTCGGCGCCTCTACCGGAGCGGGAGCAGCTTCGACGACCGGCTCGGGCTCAGGAACTGGTTCGGGTTCAGGCTCGGGTTCCGGCTCCGGCTCGGGTTCAGGAATCGGCTCCGGCTCGACCACCGGCTCCGGCTCGGCCATGATCTCAACCACCGGCTCTACGACAGTCTCGATGACCTGATCCTGCTCGGAAATATCGGCCAGGACTTCCTCCTGGGCATGTGCTTCCACCTCGGCTGCCGACTCATTGATGTCGCGCTTGACCAACACACGCTTCTTGCGCACCTCTACCTGAACGGTACGGGCGCGGCCATGCGCATCGGTCGCCTTGATTTCGGAGGTTTGCTTGCGGGTCAGGGTGATCTTGGTCTTGGCCTGTGATTCGCCATGCGAACGGCGCAAATAATCGAGCAGCTTGGCCTTATCCTGGTCGGTCAGGCCGTCATTGGCACCCGACTTGCCGACGCCGGCCTTGTCGAGTTGCTCAAGCAGCGCCGCCACCGGCATCTTCAGCTCAAGCGCAAATTGTGAAACAGTTGTTGCGGACATACTTCTCTACCTCCCCGCTCACTCGAACCAGTGAGCCCGTGCCTTCAGAATAAGTTCCTTGGCACGTTCGTCATCAATGCCAGTCATTTCGGTCAGTTCGTCAACCGCCAGCTCAGCCAGATCATCACGTGTCTTGACGCCACCCTCGGCCAGCTTGGCGGCGATTTCCTTGCTCATACCTTCGAGATTGATCAGGTCGTCGGCGACGCCTTCCAGCTTCTCTTCGGTGGCGATGGCTTCGGTCAGCAGAACGTTACGAGCGCGATTGCGCAACTCGTTGACGATCTCCTCGTCCAGCCCTTCGATTTCGAGCATTTCGGCGAGCGGCACGTAGGCCACTTCTTCCAGCGTCGAGAAACCTTCCTCGATCAGCAGATCCGCCAGTTCCTCGTCGATATCCAGTCTTTCCATGAACATCAGGCGGGTGACGGCATGCTCGGCTTCGGACTTCTTGGCTGATTCGTCCTGCGTCATCAGGTTGATGGTCCAGCCAGTCAACTCGGAAGCCAGGCGAACGTTCTGGCCATTGCGGCCGATGGCGATGGCGAGGTTGTCCTCGTCGACCACTACGTCCATGGCGTGCTTGTCTTCATCGACCACGATGGACGACACCTCGGCCGGCGACAGGGCGCCGATCACAAACTGTGCCGGATCAGCCGACCACAGCACGATGTCGATATTCTCGCCACCGATCTCGTTGCGCACGGCGGTGACGCGCGAGCCGCGCAGACCGACGCAGGTACCGATCGGATCGACGCGCGGATCGTTGGACTTGACGGCGATCTTGGCGCGCAGACCGGGATCGCGGGCACAGGCCTTCAATTCCATCAGGCCGTCGGCGATCTCGGGCACTTCCAGATCGAACAGATTGATGACGAATTCCGGCGCGGTGCGAGACAGGATGATCTGCGGGCCACGGGCACCGCGATCGATACGCAGCAAGTAGGCCTTGACGCGGTCGCCGATGCGCAGGTTTTCTTTCGGGATCATCTGGTCGCGCGGCAGCAGCGCTTCGATCTTGCCGGCTTCGACGATGGCGTTGCCGCGTTCCATGCGCTTGATGGTGCCGGACACGACATGTTCCTTGCGATCCAGGAAGTCGTTCAGAATCTGCTCGCGCTCGGCGTCGCGAATCTTCTGCAGAATGACCTGCTTGGCGGCCTGGGCACCGATACGACCGAAATCGATCGGTTCCAGCGGCTCTTCGAGATAATCGCCGACTTCGACATCGGCGTCGTCCTTCTGTGCATCCGAGAGCGGAACCTGCAGGTATTCGTTGACGTATTCATTGTCGGCAACGACTTGCCAACGACGGAAGGACTCGAAGTTACCCGTATTGCGGTCGATCAAAACGCGCACATCGGCTTCGTCATGGATACGCTTCTTGGTCGCGGATGCGAGCGCCAATTCAAGGGCCCCAAAAACGATTTCCTTGGCAACGTTCTTTTCGCGGGCCAGTGCATCGACCAGCAGCAACATTTCACGGCTCATGGGCTAAAACCTCCTAGTCCTTCAGTCGAATCGCGGCACGAGACGTGCCTTTTCGATGTTATTGAATTCGAGTTCCACGT
>JAYRUZ010000225.1:0-3403 GCA_041918795.1 Azonexus sp.
AGCGGCTGGCCGTTCTTGACCATATCGCCTTCCTGGAACAGGCGCTTCATCAGGATGCCGCCGACACGGGCGCGCACTTCGGTTTCGCGGGCGCCTTCGGTCTGCGCCATGATTTCAATGCTGGTCGGCACCTTCTGTTCCTGCATTTCGATGACGGTGACCGGCATCGGGCCCATGGCGGGTGCCGCCGGCTTTTCGCCGGAGCAGCCGGTGAGGGCGGCGCCAAAAGCCGTCGAGGCGAGGAGCAGGGCGAGGGCCTTGCGTTGGGGGCGGAAAAGAATCGACACAATGGTTCTCCTTGAAATTTGCTTTGGGGGGATTATAAACATTCAGGAATGTATGTAAAATACTTTCTGAGCGTTTCAGTCGGATTTACATTTTGTTTCCGGCGGCAGTTGCAAGAAGGAGAAACATCGTGGTCAGAAAGACCAAGGAAGAAGCGGAACAGACGCGCAAGGACATCATCGTAGCCGCGCGCCGGGTCTTCCATGAGTGCGGCGTCGTGCGTTCGACGCTGGAAAAGATCGCCAAGGCGGCCGGGGTCACCCGGGGCGCTGTCTACTGGCATTTCGAGAACAAGGCCGAACTCTTCTTCGCCATGCGCGAGGACGTTTTTGCACCGATGGTCGAGCGCACCGACGCCATCCTGTTCTCCGAGAAATTCGCCAATCCGCTCGATGCCATCGAGGCGTCGGTTGCCGAGTTCTTTCGCGTGCTGGAAGATTGCTCGGTGGTGCGCGAGGTATTCGAGATCATGATTTCGCGCTGCGAATACGTCGATGAATTCGCCGAAATCGAGGCCGAAATCGGCAAGCCGGCGCAGAGCTTCCTGGCCAAGATCGAGTCGATGTACCTGAAGGCAGCCGACAAGGGGCTGTTGCGCGACGGACTGGTGCCGATCGATGTGGCCCGCGACACCTGGGCCTTCACCAGCGGCGTGCTGCACCTGCTGCTCAGTTGCCAGCGCGGCTCGGACCTGTCGCAGCAGGTTCCCGGCATGATCAAGACGCACATGGCCTTGCGCCGCAAGGGCTGATCGCGCTGTTGGGGCCGGTTGCTGCGGTGTACCGGCCAAAATGGGTAAAAATGCTGAGGGCGAAATGCCCTAGTGCTGTGTCGCCCGGTCGAGGTCGGCGCGATTCTTCTCGTCGATGTAGATCGCGGTCGGGTTCGCTCGGCTGCCGGCAAAGCAGGTGACTTCGACGTTCGCCGCCGGCTTGCCCTTGTGCAGCACTTCAATCGCACAGCGGCCGTATTCGGCTTCGATGGTGGCCAGCAGGTTGCGGGCGAAGGGTGATTCCAGCTTGCCGTCGAGAATCAGGTTGGCCAGCAGCACGCCGTCCGGCTTGAGGGCGCGGCGCACTTCGTGCCAGAACTCGCGGGTGACCAGGTGGCCGGGAATCGAGGTGTGCGAACTGAAAACGTCGACCAGCACGGCGTCGAAGCGGCGCTCCGTGGCGCCGACGAAGCGGCGGGCATCGTCGACGATGAATTCGCCGCGGATCGGCTCGTGCAGGAAGTGTCGCTCCGCGATGTCGCGGATCTTCGGGTCGATATCGACGTAGGTGTAGCGGTTGAGCGGTTCGCGGTGCGACAGGGTGAAGCCGCCGGCGCCGAGCACCAGGATGTCGCGCTCGCGAAAGCCGAGATCGACCAGCAGCAGGCGGCGCAGGTGCTCAATGTAGCGGGCGTAATGTGGCGGTTCGGAACGGTCGAGCAGCGAGGCCACCGACTTGTTCACCCAGAAAGCCTGCGGGTCGTTCTGGCCGGGCAGGGTGACCGGGGCGACCACGTAGTCGGCGTAGGCCGTATCGGCCGTGGCGCCGCTCTGCCCGTTGGCGAAAATGGCGATGGCTGCGGTGCACAGGGCAAAAACGGCATTTTTCAGCGAGCGGCCGGCGAGCAGCAACGTGCCGGCGACCAGGCCGAGGCTGCAGGCGAGCACGGCGGCGCCGACGCCCAGCCACTGCATGACGATGAGCGACAGCGACACCGAGCCGAGGAAGGAGCCGAGCGTCGACCAATAGAGCGCCAGGCCGCTGGCTTCGCCGGTGCGCGCGTGCTGCATCTCGTTGGTCAGGATGGGCACGGTCTGGCCGAGCAGCCAGGCGAGCGGGCACAGGATGGCGCCGACGAAGAAGAGGTAAGCGACGAAAGCCGGCTGCAGGTGCAGGAACAGCGCATCGACGGTGACGCCGGCCAGGCCGACGCCGGCCAGTACGGCGGAGATCAGGAAGTTGCGCGCCACGACGCGGCGGAATTCGGCCTCGACCTTGCTGCCGGCGGCATAGCCGAGGGCCAGCGCGAGCAGGAACAAGCCGATGGTTGGCGCGGTGACGACGATGGAACTGCCGACGTGCGGCAGCAGGCGGCGCAGGGCGATGACTTCGGCGCCAAGCGAGCCGAAGCCTTCGATGAAGACGATGGCGTAGAGCAGGGTACGGGACATCGGCCGATTATCGCCGATGCCGGCGGCCTTTGCCGCGCTGGCGCATCGATAGCGCAGGATTCAGCGCTGCAGCCAGCGCAGCAGGGTGCTGAACAGTGCCGCCGGCTCGACCGGCTTGGCGATGAAGTCGTTCATGCCGGAGTCGATGCAACGCCGCCGGTCCTCGCCGAAGGCATTGGCGGTCAGTGCCAGGATGGGCAGGTCGCGTCCCTCGGGAAGCTGGCGAATCAGCTGGGTGGCCTGCAGGCCATCCATTTTCGGCATCTGCATGTCCATCAGGATCAGGTCGTAGCGGTTTTGCCGGACGAGGGCGACGGCTTCGCTGCCATCCTCGGCCGTGTCGACCTGCTGGCCGGCGTCCTGCAACAGGGATTGGGCGATTTCGCGGTTCACCGGCTCGTCCTCGACGAGCAGGATGCGGTGGGGCGGCAACTGGTCGCGCAGTACCTGTTCGGCATCAAGAATGCCCATCGCGCCGAGGTTGGTGCGGCTATGGGCCGCCTTGGTGAAGCGCGCGGTGAACCAGAAGCGGCTGCCCTGGCCCGGCGTGCTGCTGGCGCCGGCCGTGCCGCCCATCAGCTCGGCCAGGCGCTTGCTGATGGCCAGGCCGAGGCCGGTACCGCCGTATTTGCGGGTGGTCGTGTTGTCCGCCTGTTCAAAGGCGGAAAACAGTCGTGCCAGCACCTCCGGCTCGATGCCGATGCCGGTGTCTTCGACTTCGAAGCGCACCAGGGCGCTGTCGCTGTCTTCTTCCAGCACGCGGGCGCTGAGGGTGACGTGGCCGTTATCGGTAAATTTGAGCGCGTTCGCCGCGTAGTTGAGCAGAGCCTGCTGCACGGCCGTCGGATCGCCGATCAGGTTGGCCGGCAGTGGCCCGGCTTCGACGCGCAGCGGCAGTTCCTTGGCCTGGGCGCGGCTTTGCAGCATGGACAGCACGTTGTCGAGCACGCCTTC
>JAYRUZ010000226.1:0-3400 GCA_041918795.1 Azonexus sp.
GCCTGGATCGATGAGGCCGATCACATGCTGCACCACGACCAGCCGCAGGCGGTGGCCCGGCTGATCGAAAACTTCCACCTTGCATAAACACACCCTATGGACTAAATCGAATTAACTAATTGCACAATATTATCGATGACGTAAAAATTTGATCGCCATCAAAAATACGGAGAACGCAGTGGACGCCAAGGTTTCACAATCGCTTGCTGCGCAATTGGCGGCCACGCCGCTGTTTGCAACGCTGAGCGACAACGAGCGCAGCCGCCTCGCCCGCTCCACCCGCGAACACAAACTGCGCCGCGGCGAAATACTGTTTCATCGCGGCGACCCCTGCTCCGGCATCCATGTCCTGGTCAGCGGCCAGCTCAAGCTGGCCGTGGTGTCCACGCTGGGCAAGGAAAAAGTGGTCGAACTACTCGGCCCCGGCCGGAGTTTCGGCGAGGATGCCTTGTTCCTGAACCAGCCCTACAGCTTCTTCGCCGAAGCCCTGAGCGACTGCAACGTCCTGCACATCACGCGCCACGCGATCGAACGCGAGCTGAACGGCATGTCGCCGCTCGGCCAGACCTTCCTGAACAACATGGCGCAGCGCAACAAGGATCTGGTCGACGACGTCGAGTCCTACGCCCTCAGTTCCGGCAAGGAGCGCATCATCGGCTTCCTGCTGCACGAACTGCAGGGGCACGGCAGCAATGGCGACGCAGCCGTGCTGCACCTGCCGGTGCACAAGGGCGTCATCGCCTCGCGCCTGAATCTGACGCAGGAGCATTTCTCGCGCATCCTGCACGACCTGCAGGAAGCCGGCCTGATCGCCGTGGACGGCAAGTTCATCGCCATTCCCAGCATCAGCCGCCTGCGCGCCGGCCCGAGCTGAAGTTTTCGGCGTTGATTCAATCGCTTAGAAGAATCCCGCCCTCGCCAAACAGCCGCTCTTGAACTAAGCTGCAAGCACATTGAGCCTTGCCGCCTGTCATGCAAATCGCCGCTGCCAACGCTTACTCGCTGCCGTCGCTGCTGAACGACCGTTCGGCGGAGAACTCGCGAACTGCGGGCCGCCAGGGTGGCAAGAGCGGCGAACTGACGGCGGATGAGCAAGCCCAGGTCGACAAGCTGAAGGCGCGCGACCGCGAGGTCCGCGCGCATGAGCAGGCACACCTGGCAGCCGCCGGCGGCACGGCGGTTTCCGGCGCCAGCTTCACTTACCAGCGCGGGCCGGATGGCGTCAGCTATGCCATTGGCGGCGAGGTCGGCATTAGCACATCCAAAGGACGCACACCGGAAGAAACCCTGCGTCGCGCCGAACAGGTGCGCGCTGCCGCCCTCGCCCCGGCCGACCCTTCCGGCCAGGACCGGGCCGTTGCCGCCGCAGCCGGCCAGATGGCGCAACAGGCGCGAGCCGAGATGGCACAGCAGTCCATGGCCGAGAGCAACGGCACGGACAACGCCGACAAGCGCCAGCAACAGAAAGTCGCCGCCTTCTATGGCAGCGCGCCGGCCTCGCCCAGCAGCCGGATCAGCGCCTACGCCTGACCGCGCCACGGCAAAGCGGTTGAACAAGCGCCCGCCTTGGCGCACCATGCAGGCGTTTCCCGACGAGGACGCCCGATGAACGCGGTACCCGGCCCCACCCTGAACCTCGCCCTGCAAGGCGGCGGCGCGCACGGCGCCTTCACCTGGGGCGTGCTCGACGCCCTGCTCGAAGACGGGCGTTTCGCTTTCGAAGGCGTCAGCGGCACCAGCGCCGGCGCCATGAACGCCATCTGCCTGGCGCAGGGACTGATGAGCGGCGGCCGCGAAGGCGCACGGCAAACGCTCGCCGCCTTTTGGCGCGACATCGCCGAATCCGCGCCCTTCTCCGGCAACAAGGGCATGGCGTCGGCCATGAAGATGATGCTGCAATGGACCGACTACCTGTCGCCCGAGCAGCTCAACCCGCTCGACATCAACCCGCTGCGCGATGTGCTCGCAGCGCGCATCGACTTCGCCGCCTTGCGCCAGCACTGCCCGGTGCAACTCTTCATCGCCGCCACCCACGCCAATTCGGGCAAGGTGCGGCTCTTCCGCAACCACGAGTTGTCGGTCGACGCCCTGCTCGCCTCGGCCTGCCTGCCGACCATCCACCACACCGTCACCATCGACGGCGAGCCCTACTGGGATGGCGGCTACAGCGCCAATCCGGCGGTCTTCCCGCTGTTCTACGACTGCAAGGCCGAGGATATCCTGCTCGTGCTGCTGACGCCGCTGCGCTACGGCGAAACGCCGGTCAGCGCCCCCGAGATCAAGAACCGCCTGCGCGAACTGGCCTTCAACTCAACCTTCCTGCGCGAAATGCGCATGTTCGCCCACCTGCGCGAAAACCTTGAACGCTCCTGGGTGCCGAACTGGCTCAACGCCTCGCCCTTCGAACGCCGCCTGCACCGCATCCGCTTCCACGCCATTTCGGCCGCCGAACAACTGGCCGAACTGCCGGCTGAAAGCAAACTGGCGGTGAACTGGCCCTTCTTCGAAAAACTGCGCGACAGCGGCCGGCAGCATGCGCAAACCTGGCTGGCACAGCGGGGAAACCAGGTGGGCAAACAGTCGTCGCTCGATCTGGCGGCGCTGTTTTATTGAGGGATCAGGCAGGCTGGTTTTTGCCCTTTTTGGGCAGTGCACCGCAGCAGTGATGGCTTTTAGCTCATATGTGGCCGCAAACCCCTCCCCACCCCTCCCCTTGTCCCCAAGGGGACTTCCTTCGGGCGTCGATGGAGGGTGTCCCGAGGCCGCAGCTGCTTGCCTTGCACCTCCCCTGAGAAGGGGAGGCCGGGAGGGGTTTCGCCTCAGGACTTCAACAATTCCTCGCGCGAGCCCAGCCAGCGCTGCAAATGGCGCTCAGCCAGTTCCGGATGGTCGCGCAGCATTTCCTCGGCCACCTCGCGCGCCATGTCGACCAGATCGGCATCCATTTCCAGATCGGCGTAACGCAGCAGCGGCACGCCGCTTTGCCGCGCGCCGACGAATTCGCCCGGGCCGCGCAGTTGCAGATCCTGCCGGGCGATCTCGAAGCCGTCGGTGTTCTCGAAAATGATTTTCAGGCGCTGGCGGGCGATTTCGCCGAGCGGGCCGGCGTAGATCAGCACGCAGCTCGATTCATACTGGCCGCGCCCGACCCGGCCGCGCAACTGGTGCAATTGCGACAGGCCGAAACGCTCGGCGTGCTCGATCACCATCAGGCTGGCGTTGGGCACATCGACGCCGACTTCGATCACCGTCGTCGCCACCAGCACGTCGATCTCGCCGGCGGCGAAGGCGGCCATCACCGACTGTTTCTCGTCGGCCTTGAGGCGGCCGTGCACGAGGCCCACGCTCAGCCCCGGCAGATCGGTCGACAGCTGCTCGTAGGTGTCCTGCGCCGTCTGCA
>JAYRUZ010000227.1:0-3390 GCA_041918795.1 Azonexus sp.
CAGGGCTTTGGCGAATACGGTTTTCCCGAGTCGCATGCCGCCAGCTTCGCGCTGCTCGTCTATGCCTCGGCCTGGCTCAAGCGCCACGAACCGGCGGCCTTCCTGTGCGGCCTGCTCAACAGTCAGCCGATGGGTTTCTACTCACCATCGATGCTGGTGCAGGACGCGCAGCGCCACGGCGTTGTCGTGCGCCCGCCGGATGTGACGGCGAGCGATTGGGATAGCCGGCTTGACCCCGACGGCAGCGTCCGCCTTGGCCTGCACCTGATCGACGGCTTGCGGCAGGCGGCCGGGGAGAGTGCTGCGGTGCACCGACAAAATGGGCCATTTTCCAGCGTGGCCGATCTCGCGGCGCGGGCCGGGCTGACCCGGCGCGACCTCGACGTGCTGGCCGCGGCCGATGCGCTGGCCAATCTCGCCGGCCATCGCCGGCAAGCCGCCTGGCAGGCGACCACCGCCGTTGCCCAGGGCGACCTGTTCGACGGCCTGCCGCCGCCGGAAACCGCCCCCGCGCTGGCCGCGCCGAGCGAGGCGGAAAACCTGGTCGCCGATTACCAGCGCCTGCACCTGACCCTGCGTCGCCATCCGCTGCACCTGCTGCGCCAGCATCTGGCCGAACGCCGGTTCGTCTGCGCCGCCGACCTGCGCAGCACCGGCGACCGGGCGCTGGTGCGCGCCGCCGGCATTGTCGTCGGCCGCCAACGGCCGGGCACGGCGACCGGCATCGTTTTCGTTACCCTCGAGGACGAAACCGGCCTGGCCAATATTGTCGTTCGCCCCGAACTGGTGGAAAAACAGCGCCGCGAACTGCTCGGCGCGACGCTGCTCGGCGTCTATGGGCAATTGCAGAAGGAGGGCGAGGTCGTTCATCTGATCGCCAAGCGCCTGGTCGATCTTTCGTCATGGCTGGGCAGGCTGGAAACGCGGAGCCGTGATTTCCACTGATGGCGTGGCCTGAAGTGGCGCCATAAAAACTGCGAAAAGTGTCTTCCGGGCTGAGCAAGGCAAAGATTTGGTTCTTTTAAAGGCTAAAATGATTAGCCATGTTGTCGTATCGACATTTGGCTTGAGGGGACGATGGGTACTATGCGCGCGCTTCTGGGAAGCTTGCTCTGTCTGGCCTGCAGCGGTGTCTGGGCCAGCGGGACACTGGTCATCGGGGTCGAAAATCAGGAATACCTGCCGCTCTATGCCTATGAGAAGGGCAGTTACCAGGGCTTCGCCCGCGAACTGTTCGATGCCTTCGCCCGTGACCGCGGTTATACCGTCGAATACCGCGCCCTGCCTGTTCCCCGGCTCTATGCGGCTTTTCTCGATGGGCAGCTCGATTTCAAGTTTCCCGACAATCCGAACTGGAAGCGCGAGCAGCGCAGCGGCAAGAACATCGTCTATAGCGATCCGGTGGTCAGCGTGATCGATGGCCTCAGTGTCACGCCGGAGAAAAAGGCGCTGGGCGTGGAAGATATCCGGGTCATCGGCACGATGGCCGGATTCACCCCGTGGGCCTGGATCGACCGGGTCAAGGCCGGCAAGGTGAATGTCTCGGAAAACGGCAGTTTCGAAGCGCTGGTGCGCCAGACGCTGGCGGGACGTATCGACGGGGCCTACGCCAGCATTGCGGTGGTGAACTACCAGCTCGATCATGTCTTCAACAAACCCGGCGCCCTCGTTTTCAATCAGGCCTTGCCTTACAGCCGGGATAGCTATCAGTTGTCGACCATCAGGCATCCGGAGACGGTCCGTGAGTTCAATGCCTGGATGAAACAAAACCGCGCCATGATCGATGCCTTGAAGAAGCGTCACGGCGTTGAAAAGGGAGTCACCCCTGAATAGCGCTTCCCGAACTCACCGGAGCGTGCCGGTGCTGCGTGGTCTCGCGGCACGGCAGACCCTGCTCAATCTGCTCTTCGCGTTGCTGGTCGGCCTGTCGTTCGGCGTCATCGAACTGATTTTCGACTGGCACTCGTCGCGCCAGCAAATTGCCACGACCACTGGGCAAACGGTGGCCCTGGTGCGCGATACGGCGGCCGAGGCGGCTTATCAGCTCAACCACGAACAGGCCGGCAACGTGGTTTCCGGCCTGTTGCGCTTCGACTTCATCTACTCGGCCCGCCTGCGCGATAACTTCGGCAACGTGCTGGCGGAACGGCGGCGGGAGGGGCCGGTCGAGCCTTCCTGGCTGGGTAGCCGTCTGCTCGACGGGATCGATGAATTCAAGCTGGCGCTCGGCTACCCCGAGAAGGGCGCTCAAGGTGGCGATCATGTCGGCGACTTGCTGGTGACGCTCGATTCGGCGGCCGCCGGCAAACGTTTCCTCGATCTGGCCCTGACCAAGCTGATGATCCGCATCGCCTGGGCGCTGGTGCTCAGCGTGCTGCTGACCGTCGTGTTCTATTGGGGCATGATCCGGCCGCTGGTCTCGATGGAGCGCGAAATCACCGCCATCGATCCGGCCGAACCCGGCGCGCAACCGCTGTCGGTTCCACGCCTGCATACGCAGGACGAACTCGGGCTGGTGGTGCGGACCTTCAATTCGCTGTTGCAGGATTTTCAGCGCGGGCTGGGCGAACGTGATCGGGCGGAGGCCGCGCTCGGCGAACTGAATCATCAGCTTGAGCAGCGGGTCGAGGAGCGGACACGGGCCTTGACGCAAACCATGCGCGAACTGGCGGAGAAAAAGGAAGCGGCCGAACAGGCGACGCGGACCAAATCCGAATTTCTCGCCAATATGAGTCATGAGATCCGGACGCCGCTCAATGCCATACTCGGCATGGCGGAAATTCTCTCCTCGACCGAGTTGAGCGAGGAGCAGCACGATTACGTGGATATTTTCCGTTCGGCCGGCAATAACCTGCTCAATATCATCAACGACATCCTCGATCTGTCCAAGGTCGAGGCCGGCCTGTTCCAGCTTTACGACGAGGATTTCGCCCTGGAGGAGACGCTGCACGGGCAACTCGATCTCCTCGCGCTGCGGGCGCACGAGAAGGGGCTGGACCTGGCGCTCGACTATCGTCCGGATGTGCCGCAACACGTGCATGGCGACGCCAAGCGTTTGCAGCAGTGCCTGATCAATCTGGTCGGCAATGCGATCAAGTTTACCGAGCGTGGCGGCATTGTCGTCACCGTTGCACGCGAGGTGCCGGGGGCGGACCGGATCAGGTTCAGCGTCAGCGATACGGGCATCGGCATTCCGCCGGAAAAGCTGAGCAGCATCTTTGACGCCTTCACCCAGGCCGATGGCAGCATTACCCGCCGCTACGGCGGAACCGGGCTCGGGCTGACCATCACGCAGCGTCTGATTCAGCTGATGGGCGGCAAGATCGAGCTGAGCAGCGAGCCGGGCAAGGGCTCGACCTTCTCCTTCACGCTGCCGTTGCCGGAGGTGGC
>JAYRUZ010000228.1:0-3350 GCA_041918795.1 Azonexus sp.
GTTTTTATTTGTTATCGAAAAAGGCCGAATGGCGCAGCGACTCGAGCGAATGGCGAATTTCCTCGACGACCCCGTCGAACTCGCCCGACACCTGCGCCAGTGCACCAGCGAAGCTCTGCCCGTAGGCCGCCTCGATCTTGGCCGACTTGGCCAGCACGCCGCCCAGCTCGACCATCTGGAAGGCATCCTCGAGGGCGCGCTTCAATTGTCGGCGCAGACTGGAAAGTTGTTGCGCATGCGCCTCGTCCAGACTCTCGCGCCGCCCGATGATGGCGGCCAACTGCGCATGCGACGATAGCTTCGCGGCCTCCTGCAGGCGTCGGATATAACGCCCACCGAGCAACATGATCGAAACATTGCCCACGCATTGATGCACCAGGCCGGTCAGTGTCGCCATGCAGTTGCGCAGATCCTGCGAGAAGACGCGCAGTTCGTTGGATAAGACACCAAAACCCAAGGCCAGCGTGCCCGCGCGCTTGGCCAGGAAGATGGCGTTGAGCGCCATGATATTGATCTTGAAGGCGATATTGACCACCGCCTTGATCTCTTCGTTGATGCGCACAATGCGCAACAGATCGACCCCGGCCTTCGATGGCTGGCCGGCTGCCGTCGTCAGTGCAGTCGTCATCGGTCTCCTCTCCCCTTTTTCCCGGGGCTTATTTTTCCAGCACGTAGCTACCCGGCGCATCGGCCAGGGCGGGGAACTTGCGGTTCGCCGCGCCATAGGCCGGCACCAGATCGCCGGTGCGCTCGCCGAGCCAGGCCGTCCAGTCTTCCCACCAGGTACCCGGCTTTTTCTCGGCCCGCTCGAACCAGTGCTCCCAATGCTCGTTGCGCTCGGGCTCGGCGATCCAGTAGGCCCGTTTGGGCGGATTCACCGGCGGATTGACGATACCGAGAATGTGACCTGAGGTCGACAGCACGAAACGCATCGGCGCCGCTACGTTGATGTATTTGCGGATGCGGTAGCACTGCCGCCACGGCGCGATGTGGTCGTCCTCAGCGGTCACTGCATAGAGCGGCTGAACGATCTGGTCGAGGTCGATCGATTCACCGGCGATGGACAGCTTGTCGCGCTTGATCAGGTTATTGTGCAGATACATCTCGCGCAGGTAGAAGGAGTGCATGGCCTGCGGCATGCGCGTGCTGTCCATGTTCCAGAACAACACGTCGAACGCCGGCAAGGGTTCGCCGAGCAGGTAGCTGTGCACCCAGTAATGCCAGACCAGCGGGTTGGAACGCAGCATGCGGAAGGAAGTCGCCATCTCGGCGCCGTCGAGGTAGCCCTTCTTGGCCATCGACTCTTCCAGCGCATCGATCGCCGCTTCGTCGATGAAAACCTCGATATCGCCCGGATGGGCGAAATCGGTCAGCGTGGTGAACAGCGTCCAGTGCGCCACCGGCATCTTGTCCGGCCCGTAGCGCTTGTTGGCCCAGGCCATGTAGGTCGACACCAGTGTGCCGCCGATGCAGTAGCCGACCAGATGCACCTGCGGCACCTTGCAGAATTCCCCAGCCACGCGCACGGCTTCGTTGACGCCTTCGAGCAGGTAATCGTCGAAGCGGACACTGGACATCTCGTCGTCCGGATTCTTCCAGCTGGTGATAAAGACCGAGAAGCCCTGGTCGGTCAGATATTTGACCAGACTCTTCTTGGCCGTCAGGTCGAGAATGTAGAACTTGTTGATCCACGGCGTGGTGATCACGATGGGCATGGCCCGCACTTTTTCCGTGGTCGGCGTGTAGTGGATCAATTCCAGCATGCGGTTACGGAAGACCACCTTGCCCGGCGTCGTGCCGAGATCCTTGCCGACGGTGAAGGCATCGGGCTCGACCATCAGGATGTTCTTGGCCTTCACATCGCGCTGGAAGTTCTCCCAGCCATGCTGCAGGCTCTCGCCCTTGGTCTCGACAAAGCGTTCCATCGCCACCGGGTTGAGCCAGAAGAAATTGGTCGGCGCCACCATGTTCAGCCATTTACGCAGCCAGAAGGCGGAACGGCGACGCTCCTTGTCCGACAAGCCCGGCGTTTCGTAGAACATGTCTTCAAGCCGGTGCGTGAAGGCCAGGTACCACTCCTTGATGATGTCCCAGGTGGCCGAATCGGTCCATACCGGATTGGCGAAACGCGCGTCGTCGGAATTCGGCCGGATCACGTCCGTGGACGGAATCCCCATGGCCCGCCGCATGACGTGGCTCTGCAGTTCGAACAGATCGCCGGAGAGGCCGTTCATCGCCCGTGCCAACTCCTGCGGATGCATCATCCAGGCCATCTGGGCGCCGAGCATGGAGGTCGTGACGCCAAACGGATCGACCGCCTGGCTGACCGCCTTGCCCAGGCTCTCGAGCGGACTGGGTTGATGGGTGTCGATACCGTTGTTTTTTGCCGAACCGTTGCCTGCCATGACGGCCTCCGCACAAGAAGGGAATTGCCAAATATTACAACGTTAAACTGCTTCCGGCATGAGGCAGGTCAACCTCCGACCAGCCAAGCTCGTCGCGAATGGCCTGCGCGAAATTGGCCGACGCCGTCGGCTCGCCGTGCACAACAAAGGTATGCCCGGGCGGCTGGCGAAAACCGTGCAGCCAGTCGAGCAAGGCCCGCCGGTCGGCGTGCGCCGACAGGCCGCCAACCGTGTAGATGCGAGCTCGCACCGGCACCGGCTGACCGAAGATATGGACCAGACGCGCCCCTTCGACCAGGCGTCTGCCCAGCGTCCCGGCCGCCTGGAAGCCGGCGATCAGCACGGTGCACTCGCTGCGCGGCAGGTTTTCGCGCAGGTGGTACTTGATCCGCCCCGCCTCGCACATGCCGCTGGCGGAGACGATCACCGCCCCGCTGCGAATGTCGTTGAGCGCTTTCGAACGCTCGACGTCGGCCACGAATTCGATGCTGACCTTGTCCGGATGTGCCTGCTGCCAGTCGAGCAACTGGCGCGTTTCCGGGTCGAGCAATTCGCGATGGCTGGCCGTGATGCGCGTCGCCGTATTGGCCATCGGCGAATCGACGTAGATCTTCAGCGGGCTGATGCGCTTGCGCCGGACCAGATCGGCCAGCAGGTAGAGCATCTCCTGCGTCCGCCCGACGGCGAAGGCCGGGATGATCAGGTTGCCACCGGCAGCACGCGTCCGTTCGAAGGCGGCGACGATTTCGTCTTCCGTTTCCTGCATCGAGCGGTGCAGGCGGTCGCCATAGGTCGATTCGATCAGCAACACATCGGCCTGCTGCGGTGCACGCGCCGGATCGGGCAAAACCGGGCGATCCGGCATACCGAGGTCGCCCGAGAACACCAGATGACGCGACCGCCCCTCGGCGCTCACCACGACTTCCAGCGAGGCCGAACCAAGGA
>JAYRUZ010000229.1:0-3347 GCA_041918795.1 Azonexus sp.
ATCTCAAGGTCCACCGTTCCGTGATCGAGCGCTTGGCCAAGGTCAAACCCCGGTCGACCGAATATCCCTGGCAAGAAAGCAATAAATTCTGGAACTGCTTCAAGAGCGACAGCCTCGACTACGTCGGCGGTCCGCATTGTCGCCTGATGGTGGTCGACTAGTTGGTTGGGGAAAAAAGGCAGGCTGCTGCGGTGCACTGCCCGAAAAGGGCAAAAACCAGACTGCCGTTACGCAGGGTTACCGGCAGTCAAGCACAGGCGCGGGCGAGGGGGTTAGACTGCGGCATCCAACTGCCCGCCAAACCGCCATGACCCGTCGCCTGAAACGCCTGCTGACGCCGCCTTTCATCCTGCTTGCGGCCTTTTTGCTGTGGTTCTGGGAATGGATGTGGGCGCCGCTCGAACGGCTGATGGCGCACCTCGGGCAGTTGCCTGGCTTGCGTTGGCTGGAAGGGCGGATTGCCGGCGCACCGCGCTATCTTGCCTTGCTGTGCTTCCTGATCCCCGGCGCAGTGCTCCTGCCGTTCAAGGTGGCCGGGCTCTATTTCATTGCCCATGGCGCGCCGGTTTTCGGGCTGGCCACCTTTCTGGCGGCCAAGGTCGTCGGCACGGCGCTGGTGGCGCGCATCTTCACGCTGACCAAGCCGCAGCTATTGCAAATCGGCTGGTTCGCCCGCGCTTACTCAGCGGTGACAGTCTTCCGCGACCGCGTGTTCGCCGCCTTGCACGCGCATCCGCTATACCGGCGCAGCCGTGCCGCGCTCGATGCCTGGCGCGCGCGCCTGCGCAAGGTGCGCCGCGGTTTGCGCTATCACCTCGCGCGCCGCTGGAAGGCGGTCTATCGCCTGACCTTGAGGCGCGGCCGGCTGACCTGCTGTTAAGCTGCGCCGAGCCCGCCCATGCGCTGGGCCGATTGGGTGATGGCCAAGACGCAGGGGTGGGTGACGCGGCGTTCGACCGAGATGGCGTAGTAGTTGGCGGTGACCTCCGTCGTGCGACCGACGACGGCAAGCTGGCCATCGGCGACGAATTCCTCCTCGACGACGCTGGGCACCGGAAACAACCCCTTGCCGGCGCGGCCGAAGGCGGCCATCAGCGCGGTGTCGTCGAATTCGCCGACGATGCGCGGACGGATGCGCTTGCGTTCCAGCCAGGGCTCCAGCGCACTGCGGATGGCCGAATCCTCGCCCGGTAGCAGCACCGGCAGGGCGCCCAGGCAGGCCGGGAAGGGCAGCGTTGCGCCACCGATCAAACCCGGGGCGGCGAGAAAACTGAGGCCCGATTCCAGCAATTGGTGGTTGTAGGCGCGCACGCTGTAGGAGGGCGGCAGCGGGCCGTCGGAAATGACCAGATCGAGCTGGTGCACGGCCAGCTGGCCGAGCAGGCGGTCGAGCTGCCATTCGCGGCAGACGATGCGGGTCGGCTGCTCGCCTTCGATGGCCGGCTGCAACAGGCGGTAGGCCAGCGATTTGGGCACGGCATCGGAGACGCCGACGCGGAATTCGGTCGGCCGGCCCTGCGGGTGATGCTTGATGACGCTTTCCAGCTCGGCACTCAGCGCGAACAGCTCGTCGGCGTAATCGAGCGCCAGCTTGCCGGCCTCGGTCAGTACTAGCGAGCGGCCCTGTTTGGCGAAGAGCGAGGTGCCCAGGTTGTTTTCGAGCAGGCCGATCTGGCCGCTCAGGGTTTGCGGCGTGACATTGATCGACTCGGCGGCGCGCGCCACGCTGCCGGCCCGGGCCACCTTCCAGAAGTAGTAGAGATGCTTGTGGTTCATAAGCGTCGAAAAAATCGATGTGTTTTCAGAAATAAATCGAATTTATTTTACGTTTATCCTGCGCTAATGTACTTGCCATTTTTCCGGTCACCCACCTGGTACGCCCATGCTCGCCACTCTTATCGTCGTCTTCGTCGTTGCCTACGCCGCCATCGCGCTGGAACATCCGCTCAAGATCAACAAATCCGCCTCCGCCCTGGTCGGTGCCGGGCTGTTGTGGACCATCTATGCGCTGTCCACCGGCGATCATCATCTGGTCAGCGAGCAGTTGGGCGAGTCACTGATGGGCACCGCGCAGATCGTCTTCTTCCTGATGGGCGCCATGGCCATCGTCGAGGTGGTCGATGCGCACAACGGCTTCGAGGTCATCACCCAGCGCATCCGTACCACCCAGCTGTCGTCGCTGATGTGGCTGGTCGGCTTCGTCACCTTCTTCCTCAGTTCGGTGCTCGACAACCTGACCACCACCATCGTCATGATCTCGCTGATGCGCAAGCTGCTGGCCAAGCACGAGGATCGCCTGTTCTTCGCCGGCATCATCGTCATCGCCGCCAATTCGGGCGGCGCGTGGTCGCCGATCGGCGACGTGACGACCACCATGCTGTGGATCGGCGGCCAGATCACGGCGCTCAATATCATCGAGTCGGTGCTGCTGCCGGCGCTGGTCAGCATGGTCATCCCGCTCGCCATCACAGCCTTCGTACTGCGCGGCAAGGCGGTCGAGTCGCCGGCCGGCGGCGCCAGCGAGCATGGCATCAAGACCACCGAGTTCGAGCGCAACCTGATGTTCTTTTTCGGCCTCGGCATCCTCGTTGCCGTGCCGGCCTTCAAGACGGTGACGCACCTGCCGCCCTTCATGGGCATCCTGTTCGGTCTCGGCCTGCTGTGGCTGGTCGGCGACCTCGTCCATCGCAAGAAGGAAGACGAATTCAAGCACCACCTGACGCTGGTGCATGCGCTGTCGCGCATCGACATGAGCTCGCTCGTCTTCTTCGTCGGCATCCTGCTCGCCGTCGCCACGCTGGAGCACACGCACATCCTGTCCTCGCTGGCTGGCTGGCTGAACGCCACGGTCGGGCGCATCGACGTCATCGTGCTGATCATCGGCGTGGTCAGCGCCATCGTCGACAACGTGCCGCTGGTGGCAGCCTCGATGGGCATGTACAGCCTCAACGACTTCCCGGCCGACAATTTCCTGTGGCAATTCCTCGCCTACTGCGCCGGCACCGGCGGTTCCATCCTGATCATCGGCTCGGCCGCCGGCGTGGCGGCCATGGGCCTGGAGAAGATCCACTTCTTCTGGTACGTGAAGAAGATCAGCGGCCTGGCCCTGATCGGCTATCTGGCCGGGGCGGGCACCTATTTGTTGCAACACCAGCTGTTGGGCTGACTGCTGCGGTGCACTGGCCATTTCGGCCAAAAACCGGGTTGGCTCGGAGGGTATTGATCTTCCCTATCGCATGAATTGCACATCGCAATTTGGCTAGTGTATTGGCGTTGCCTAAGATGATCTCGTTAGTTGATTGAATGTATTTATCGAGGAGAGAGCAAATGGCAAACCAAGGAAACAC
>JAYRUZ010000230.1:0-3325 GCA_041918795.1 Azonexus sp.
CTGAAGGCGTTGGCCGTCATCGCGATGATCGGCACGCTGGCGCAGCCGGGCAGCAGGCGGATGGTACGCGTCGCCTCGATGCCATCCATGCGCGGCATCTGCATGTCCATCAGGATCAACTTGTAGTGCGAGGCGGCGGCTTTCTCCACCGCCTGCTGGCCATCATCGGCGACATCGACGACCAGGCCGGTTTCGGCCAACAGGGCGAGCGCCACTTCCTGATTGATCAGATCATCCTCGACCAGCAGGATGCGGCTGCCGTCGTGCGCTGCGCGCAGGCGTTCCTCGCTGTCGTCGTGGACCAGGGAGTGAACATAGACCCCGACATTGTGGCATTTGCCAAAACAGGCGCTGATCCAGAAGCGGCTGCCCTTGCCGGGCTCGCTGTCGGCGCCGGTCTCGCCGCCCATCAGGCGCGCCAGGCGGTCGGTAATGGCCAGGCCGAGGCCGGTCCCGCCGAACTGCCGCGTGGTCGAGGCATCGACCTGCTGAAAGGCATGGAACAGGGTCGGTAATTTGTCGGGAGCAATGCCGATGCCCGTATCTTCAACCTCGAAGCGAACGAAGAGCGAATCGCTATCCTCCTGGAGGACCTGTGCCCGCAGGACGACCTTGCCGCTGGCGGTGAATTTGACGGCATTGCTGGCGTAGTTGAGCAAGGCCTGGCGCAGGCGAGTCGGGTCGCCTTTCAGGCAGGAGGGCACGTTGCCGTAATCGACCTCGATCTCCAGCCCCTTGGCCCGGGCCGCTTCGGAAATCAACGAGCGCACGCCATCGAGCACGGCGCTGGTCGGAAATTCGGTGTACTCCAGTTGCAACTTGCCGGCGTCGATTTTCGACAGGTCGAGAATGTCGTTGATGATGGACAGCAGGTGGTCACCGGCCACCGCCACCTTCTCCAGCCGTTCGCGTTGCTCCAGGCTCGGGCTGTCGCGCATCAGCAGCCGGGTAAAACCGATGATGGCGTTCATCGGCGTGCGGATCTCGTGGCTCATGTTGGCCAGAAACTCGGCCTTGGCCCGTGCCGCACGTTCCGCCTCTTCCTTGGCCACCCGCAGTTCGTCGGTGCGCAGGCCGACGATACGCTCCAGTTCGCCGGCGGCGCGCAGCGAGGCTTCCTTCTCGCGGTGCAGGCTGAGGGTATAGAGCACCGAGGCGTAGACGGCAACGATCAGCAGGTTGCCGATCAGGGCCAGCAGCACGAAAACCGTCGGCCCCTGCCCTTCCAGCTGGGCGATCTCCGGGCTGGCATGGAGCAGGAAGACCTCCAGTGACCGTGTCCTGTCCTTTTTCCGGACCATCACATGCGGTACGCCGCCGCCATCGAGCCGGACCACCGTCGGACCGAGCGCGGCACTCCACGGCTCGATCGACAGCGGCTCGAAGCTGTGTCGCCGATACTGGGCCACCAGCTCGGCCTCCGCCTTCCCGACCACCGATGCCCCTGGCACCGTGCGCAGGTTGAGGCGGTTATCCTTGGACAGGATGATGACGCCGTTGACATCGGTGATGAAGGAATCGAACGGCCCGGTCCACCGCATGAAATCGGTGATATCGCGTTTGGTCGCCACGGCGCCGGCGAATACGCCGCTGATCATCACCGGATAGGAGAAATAGAGGCCAGGCACCTGGCTGTTGCGCCCGATGGCGTACTGCTCGCCGGGGTGGCCAGTCCTGGCCTCGCGGTAATACTCGCGCTCGGCATAGTTGTTGCCGACGAAGCTGATCGGCGTCATGTGGTTGCTCGAGGCCACGCAATCACCCGCTGCATTGAGCAGCCAGATGGCGTCGGCTTTCAGGATGTCGGCAGCGGAGACGAACAGCGCGTTGACGTCCTGCAACTCCGGATTGGCCGACCAGCTCGCCTTGCGCTCCGCATGCGGGAGTTGCGATGGTTCGGTATTGAAATTGAACTGGGCCACCCCTCTTTCCACCCGCCCATCCTTGGCCAGGAAGCGCGGAATGCCGCGCAGGGCGAGCAAGGTATCCTCGATGTTGCCGACCAGCGAATCGAGTTGGCGCATCGCCAGCGAAGTCTGGTGGGCCAGGGTTTCGGCCACCATCCGCTCGGTATAGCGATGGGCGATGCCCCAGGCGAGCACAGTCCATAACAGGAGCATGGGCAGTACCCAGCCTGCCTTCCTGCCGCGGAAGAGATCCGTCGCCCGCTCAAGAAGCATCCCGCCTCCCTTCATGATCTGCCAGTCGTCCTTAAATTGCCCGCCGCAAATCATGACGATAGCCTAGCCTCAATATCTTGACATACATCATGCTAGATTCGATCAACTCGTTTATCAATGAAAAAATCAGCAAAAAATCTTGCGCAAACTCAACAAGTTACAACAAACGAACGTTCGAAATCACATCACCAGACTGTTTCAAATGCCGATTCAAACAGCATTTCACCGAACCGCCAAAGGAGAAGCGCAATAACCTCCGACCCCAGCGCCCCACTTTCGTTCGTTACAGCGGAAGGCCATAATCGCCCCCTTTCAACGCCTCGATAACGCCATGAACACACCCATCCGCCTCGCCTTCGCCGCCTTCGCACTGATCGCCGGCACGGCCGCCATCGCCGCCGCCCCGGAAAAAACCGCCTCCGGCCTCGTTTATGAATCGTTGAAGGACGGCAACGGCCAACAGCCGAACGCCCAATCCACCGTGCAGGTGCATTACCGCGGCACACTGGTCGACGGCCGTGAGTTCGACAGCTCCTACAAGCGCGGCGAGCCGGCGACCTTCCCGCTCAATCGTGTCATCCCGTGCTGGACCGAAGGTGTGGCCAAGATGCGCGAAGGCGGCAAGGCCAAGCTGACCTGCCCGCCGGACATCGCCTACGGCAGCCGCGGCGCCGGCAATGTCATTCCGCCGAACGCGACGCTGACTTTCGAAGTGGAATTGCTCAAGGTCGCGCGCTAAACCGCTGCGTCACCGCCCAGCAAAAAGGCCGGAAATTCCGGCCTTTTTGCCCATTTTCGGCCGTGCACCGCAGCAGTGAGCTAAAACCAGATTTCCGGATAACGCCGCGAACGCGCCAGGTTGTTGAAGAGCAAAGCGCACGTCAGCATCAGCAACGCGCCCAGCAGCACCGGCATCAGCACATACCAGAAGCCCAGACGATGGATTTCACCGGAGCCGACGACGGCAATCAGCGCCGTCGCTCCACCGGGCGGATGCAGGGTGCGCGTCGCATGCATCAAGGCAATGGCCGTCGCCACGGCCAGCGCGCCGGCCAGCCAGGGCATGAAATAGAGGCACTTCCAGCAGATCACGCCGACCAGCGCCGACAGCACGTGGCCGCCGACCAGATTGCGCGGCTGCGCCA
>JAYRUZ010000231.1:0-3317 GCA_041918795.1 Azonexus sp.
GTCGCCCTGGCCATCGAACGCCTGCCCGAACAGACCATCACCCCCTTGCTGGCCATGCAGCCCGTGGCGGCGCGAGGCGACGAACAATTCGACACCGGCTTCATCAACCCGGCGCCAGCCCGCCAGGCCCACTACGTCTGGGAAGCCCTGCCGGAAACCGCGCCCGAACCGGCCGACAACCCCGGCAACCCGGCCAAGGTGGCGCTCGGCCAGCGACTGTTCAACGAAAGGAAACTCTCCGGCGACGGCACGCTGTCCTGCGCCAGCTGCCACGACCTGAGCGGCCACGCCGGCGCCGATGCACGGCCGACGGCGCTCGGCATCGACCGCCAGAGCGGCCCCCGCAACACGCCCACGGTGTGGAACGCCGCCTTCATGTCCCGCCTGTTCTGGGACGGCCGCGCCGCCTCGCTCGAAGAACAGGCCATGGGGCCTATCCTGAATCCCATCGAAATGGGCCTGCCCGCAGCCGCCGAAGCGGAGCGCCGTTTGCGCCAGGACGCCAGCTACCGCCACGCCTTCGCCCGCGCCTTCGGCGACCGCCAGCCGATCACGTTCAAGCGCATCGCCCAGGCCATCGCCGCCTACGAACGCACGCTGATCACGCCCGATGCTCCCTACGACCGCTTCGTGCGCGGCGATGCCGCCGCGCTCACCCCGGCCCAGCTACGCGGCATGGCCCTGTTCGAATCGGTCGGCTGTGTGCTCTGCCACCGCGGCCCCAGCTTCAGCGATGCCGGCCTGATCGGCGGCGAATCGGCCTTCCGCATCTTCCCCGCCAACGCCACGCCCTACGAAAAAAAATACGACCTGCTGCTCGACAGCCAGCGCAGCACCTGGCGCATCGCCTCGCTGCGCAACGTCGCCCTGACCGGCCCCTGGCTGCACAACGGCGCCGTCGACAAACTGGAAGAAGTCGTCCGCATCATGGCCAGTGCCCAACTCGGCCGCTCCGGAAAGCTCAACGCCTGGCTCAATGACGACCACCAACTCGGCAAGACCGACCGCTCACCGCTCGGCGACAAGGAGGTGGCCGACCTGGTGGCGTTTCTGGGGGCATTGAGCAGTGACCGGCTGGTGGCTGGGGCGGGGAAGGGCGGAGGCTGATTTCCGGAGGATAGTGGGCGTTGCTGCGGTGCACCGGGGAAAATGGGCAAAAATGAAATCTGCTGGGATGGGGTTAAATTACTCTGACCTTTTTAGCCATGAAAACATGTTCGTTGTGGTAGGCGATATACGTGCTACCAATTACGTGGCCCTGAATGGAGCGCAGGTTCTTGCTCTCCAAAGGAATGGCGCCGTAGTCGAGCATGACGTGGTGGTTCGGACAAAGGACGACTATGTTTTCTGCGACATCTGGCCCATTGTGAGGGCTGCCGAGAGGCTTGATGTGATGTGCCTCCGCGTAGGTTGCTCCCTCTTTCAAGGTCACCGTCTGGCCACATAACTGACAGACGTTCTTGTGAAGGGCTTTGATTTTCCGAGCAAGCTCGGTATCACGCAGCACGCGATAAGTTTCGATCAGAAGGCGTTCCGGCGCGTTCGGTGGCGCTATATCTGAGGCAGATGGCGTGGGCAGGAGATGCGAACGAAGCCCCCAGACTCCGGAGCCAATTCCTTTCACGGAATAGAAGACGTTGTTGCCCTTAAAGCCATCAGAGTCCGCCGAGTGATCTTGTATGGTTCGCTGAATGATCTGTTTCCAGCTTTCCGGCAATGTGCCCGAGCGGACCTTTTTCACTTCAGGATACAGAGCGTCATAGTGAGCTATGCCGCCGAGGTTGGCGAGTGCCAAGGAAATGTCATCAAGCCAAGTGCTCATGGTTTGCGGGCTCTACTGGCAGTAAATGACAAAACAGTAGCCTAATCCGGAACCCCGTCCAATAAGCTGGTGGGCGGGACAGCTGGAGCCGATTTTTCGGGAAGGATTTTGGATGCTTGTTTGCATGTTTCCAGAAGTTTTTGAGCGACAAGCTGGACAGTATGAATTTTTGGCTGAAATTGCAAATGACATGTTCTGGCGCAGTGTTTTGGGTGCCTCAGAATCCCGGCAAGAGGATTTCATTTCGGCCATTTCCCCCGGTTCACCGCAGCAATGAGCCTCGTCGCAGCGCCGGGTGCTTGTGCGGGCAATTTCCATGGCATTAAACTCGCCGGCACTGCCGGTCGGTGGCGTGGCTGTTTTTCGTTGCCCGGCCGCGAGCAGGGAGGAGGTCGGTCACGAAGGGTCCGGCGATGATCAAGCTTGAGGATTTCAGTCCGTTTTCCAGCCTGACGGCGGCCGGCAAGCGCCGGTTGCGCGAGGGGGTGGTGAGTCGGCATGCGGTTTCGGCGGCGCCCTTACTGTTCAAGGGGCAGCAGATTTCCGGCGCCTACTTCGTGCTCGAAGGGCGCTTGCGGGTTTATTCGCTGGCGCCGAACGGCAGCGAGGCGACGATGTATTTGATCGACGCCGGCGAGACCTGCGTTTTCGCGCTGAACAGCCTGTTCAACGATCTGCTCTACCCGGCCTGGGTGCAGGCGGTGGCGGAAACGACGCTGGCTTTCCTGCCCGGGCCGCTGTTCCGGACGCTGTTTGCCGAGGAGCCGGTGATTCGCGATCTGACGGTGCGCACGCTGTCGACGCTGGTCTTCCGGCTGATGGCCGAGCTGGAGGAGGTGCATTCGTTCAAGCTCAACCAGCGGCTGGCCAACCTGTTGCTGACGCATGCCTCGTCGGACGGGGTGCTGCGCATGACGCAGCAGCAGATGGCCTTCCATCTGGGGACGACGCGCGAGGTGGTGGCCCGGCTGTTGGGCGAATTCGTCGCGCTGGATTGTGTCGAGACGCGGCGCGGGGTTTCGCTGATCCGCGACGTAGCCGGGTTGCGGCGGGTGGTCAGCGAGAGCTGACACGATCATGTAATCGGGAACGCCCCGGCCGGCCGCGGTAAAATGTCGCCCATGAATTCCCCGCGCTACGTCCACCTCCGCCTCCATTCCGAATATTCCGTCACCGATGGCATCGTCCGTGTCGGCGATGCCGTCAAGCGCGCCGCCGGCGACGGCATGCCGGCGCTGGCCCTGACCGATCTGGCCAACCTGTTCGGTTTGGTCAAGTTCTATTCCGGGGCGCGTGGCAAGGGGGTCAAGCCGATTGCCGGGGCGGATGTCTGGATCGCCAATGCGGATGCGCCGGATGCACCGTATCGCTTGCTGTTGCTGGTGCGCAATCGCCAGGGCTACCAGCAATTGTGCGAACTGTTGACCAAGGCTTATGTGGTCGAAGGTCGGCGCGACCGGGCCGAGATTCGCCGCGAGTGGTTTGCCGAAATCGG
>JAYRUZ010000232.1:0-3317 GCA_041918795.1 Azonexus sp.
ACTCGACCAGGCGCTCGACATAGCGCTCGCCGAGGCCTTCGATATCCATCATGCGCCGTCCGGCAAAATGAATGATCGCCTGGATGCGTTGGGCGCGGCAGGAAAAACCGCCGGAACAGCGCGTCACTGCCTCGCCCGGCTCGCGCACGACATGCGCACCACAGACTGGGCAGGCGTCGGGCATGACGAAAGGCCGGGCATCGGCCGGGCGGCGCTCGGCGACCACACCCAGTACTTCCGGAATGACATCGCCGGCCCGCCGCACGATCACCGTATCGCCGACGCACAAGCCGCCCTTGCGCTCGACCTCGTCGGCATTGTGCAGGGTGGCGTTGGTTACGGTTACGCCGCCGACGAACACCGGTTTCAGGCGTGCGACCGGCGTCAGCGCACCAGTGCGACCGACCTGGATGTCGATGGCCTCGACCACGGTCAGCGCTTCCTGCGGCGGGTACTTGTGCGCCACCGCCCAGCGCGGCTCGCGCGAACGGAAACCGAGACGCTGCTGCAAGGCTAGGCTATTCACCTTGTACACCACGCCGTCGATATCGAAAGGCAGGCTGTCGCGCAAGGCGGCAATCTTCCGGTGGAAGCCGACCAAGGCCTCACCGCCGGCCAGCACGGCGCGGTGCTCGCACACCGGCAGGCCGAAGGCGGCCAGCGCATCGAGCACGCCGGCATGGGTCTCCGGAGTGGCCCAAGCATCGACGGCGCCCAGGCCGTAGGCAAAGAAACACAAGGGACGGCTGGCGGCGATTACCGGATCGAGCTGGCGGATGCTGCCGGCCGCGGCATTGCGCGGGTTGACCAGGGTCTTTTCGCCGCGCGCGGCGGCCGCGGCGTTGTAGCGCTCGAGATCGTCGCGCCGCATGTACACCTCGCCGCGCACCTCCAGCACCGGCGGTGCTTCACCCTTGAGGCGCAAGGGAATCTGGCGCAGCGTACGCAGGTTCTGCGTCACATCCTCGCCGGTCGCACCGTCGCCGCGCGTCGCCCCGCGCACCAGGACGCCGTTTTCGTAGCGCAGGCTGATCGCCAGGCCGTCGAATTTCAGTTCGGCGGCGTATTCGACTGGCGGCGCGCTGTCGGACAATTCCAGCTCGCGCCGGATGCGGGCATCGAAATTCAGTGCCCCCGAGGACTCGGTATCGGTTTCCGTCTGGATCGACAGCATCGGCACGTCGTGGCGCACCGGCTGGAATTGCGCCAACGGCCGGCCGCCGACCCGCAATGTCGGCGAATCTGCGGTGCACAGCTCGGAATGGGCATTTTCCAGAGCGACCAGTTCGCGATACAGCGTGTCGTACTCGGCATCCGGAATGGTCGGCGTATCGAGCACGTAGTAGGCATGGTTATGCCGCTCGATTTCCGAACGCAGAAAAGCCGCCCGGGCGGCGGCCTCGACCGACGCCACCATCAGGAGAACAGGCGCAGTGCCTGGGCCGAGCCGGCCGGCAGGCTGAAGCCGGCCATCGTCGTTTGCGGCTTGCCGATGAATTCGCGGCGGATGTGATCGAGCTGCGGCTCGGTCAGCGGCTGGCGATTATCGTCCACGATGATGGCCTGGAGCGTGTCGGCAAAGCGGCGTGCAATCTCGGTCATCTGCATGAAAACCCGCTCGCCGTGATCGACGCGGGGAACGTCAAGCAGGAAGGTCAGGCCATGCGTAGACAGGGTACGCAAAGAATCCGGGGCAAAAAGCGTGCTTTCGTAATTCTGCAGGCTGAACTGGGCACGGCCCTCGTCGTCGTAACGGGTGAAGGTGCCGTCGCTACCGAGCACCATGCCGGCAGCCTCGGCCAGCGCACGAATCTTGGTGCCGGCAAAGGCATTGCCGCGGCTGACCAGATTGATGCCGATCTCCAGATCGACCGCCGCGCAGAAACGGTCGATTTCGGCCGCCTGGTCGAGCACGCGCGACGGCGGCATGTCGGCCACGGCCATCAGCTCGTCGGCCAGTTCGTGCATGGCGGTGACGAAGACAGTCAGGTCGCCTTCCGACACCGGCCCCATGCGGTTGACCAGTTGCAGGCCAATGCGCAGGCGACGCACGGCAATGTCGTTGTCGGTTGCCAGGCGCTCCCATTCGCGGCTGCGCTCATTGAAACCGACCCAATGCACCGGCTTGTGCAGGCGCTGCAGGGCGTCGCGCTGGGAATGCAGAATCTGTACGACGGACACCGGCTCGACCAGTTCCATCGTCACGACATATTCGAGGCGCGGGTCGAGCAACTCGGCCGGTACTGCGCCGGCGCTTTCCCAGCCATCGACCTCGGCAGCCGCCGGCTCAGGCTGGCGGGCCAGCGGCTTGGCCGGTGCGGGCGCCACCACCGGCGGCGGTGCCATTGGCTCGGCTTCGGGCGGCAGTGGCATCTCTTCGACAGGCGCCGGCTGAACAACCGGCTCCTCGGCATAAATCGGCTCGTCAAGCTCGAGTGGCTCGTCGTCCTCGAACTCGGCCAGTACCGGCTCCATGCGCTCCGCCGGCGGCGCCGCAGCCTCCGGCTCGAACACCGGCTCGCTGCGCAATGTCGGCGCATCCGCGGCGGGTTTCTCGCGAGGCTCGAGCAGCACATCGTCGTGCTGCGGCTTCATCACCGCTTCGGCCAGCTTGCGCTGGCGCATCTCCTGCCACTTGTTGTAACCCAGCACGGCGGCAACAGCGACGCCACCCAGGCCAATCAATCCAATCTGAAGTTCGGTCATCTCGATCTCTTCCCGATGCCGCCGTCAGGCCGCATCGCTCATCTTCAATGCTTCTTCGATATCCACTTCCACCACGCGCGACACACCGCTTTCCTGCATGGTGACGCCCACCAGCTGCTGGGCCATTTCCATCGCGATTTTATTATGGGAAATGAACAGGAATTGCGTGTTGTCGGACATTTTCTGCACCATGCGGCAGAAACGTTCGGTATTCGTATCGTCCAGCGGCGCATCGACCTCGTCGAGCAGGCAGAACGGCGCCGGGTTCAGCTGGAACATCGAGAACACCAGCGCAATCGCCGTCAGCGCCTTTTCGCCGCCCGACAACAGGTGAATGGTCGAATTCTTCTTGCCTGGCGGCTGAGCAATGACCTGCACGCCGGCATCGAGGATTTCCTCGCCGGTCATCACCAACTCGGCCCGCCCGCCGCCGAACAGCTCGGGGAAGAGGCGACCGAAGTGGCCGTTCACCGTGTCGAAGGTAGATTGCAGCAAGTCGCGCGTTTCGCGGTCGATGCGGCGGATGGCGTTTTCCAGCGTCTCCATCGCCTCGTTCAGGTCAGCCGCCTGCATGTCGAGGTAGCCCTTGCGCTCGCTGGCCGTTTCCAGCT
>JAYRUZ010000233.1:0-3288 GCA_041918795.1 Azonexus sp.
TTCTCGAGGCCGCGGCCGAGGACATGCACGGCCAGGGCTCGCCGCGCAACCTGACGCTGGTCTATGCGGCGGGGCAGGGCGACGGCAAGGAGCGCGGGTTGAACCATCTCGGCCACGACGGCCTGGTCGCCCGCGTCATCGGCGGCCACTGGGGCCTGGTACCCAAGTTGCAGGAACTGGCCGTGTCGAACCGCATCGAGGCCTACAACCTGCCGCAGGGCGTCATCACCCATCTCTTTCGCGACATCGCGGCCGGCAAGCCGGGCACGATCAGCCGGGTCGGGCTGGGCACCTTCGTCGATCCGGAATTCGGCGGCGGCAAGCTGAATGCCAGGACCACGGTGGACATCGTCCGCCGCATGAATATCGACGGCGAGGATTACCTGTTCTACAAGGCCTTCCCGATCCACGTCGGCATCATTCGCGGCACAACGGCCGACCCGGACGGCAACATCAGCATGGAGAAGGAGGCGCTGACGCTGGAGGCGCAGGCCATCGCCATGGCGGCCAAGAACTCCGGCGGCATCGTCATCGCGCAGGTCGAGCGCGTGGCCGAGCGCGGTACGCTGAACCCGCGGCAGGTGAAGATTCCCGGTATTCTGGTCGATTGCGTGGTGGTCGCCGAAAAGCCGGAATACCACATGCAGACCTTCATCGAGCCCTACAGCCCGGCCTTCTCGGGCGAGATCAAGGTGCCGATGTCGGCCATTGCGCCGATGGGCATGAGCGAGCGCAAGATCATCGCCCGCCGCGCCGCCATGGAGCTGAAGGCCAATGCCGTGGTCAATCTCGGCATCGGCATGCCGGAAGGCGTGGCCAACGTGGCGACCGAGGAGCATATCCTCGATCTGCTGACGCTGACCGCCGAGCCGGGCGTCATCGGCGGCGTGCCGGCCGGGGGCCTGAATTTCGGCGCGGCGACCAATACCCAGGCCATCATCGACCAGCCCAGCCAGTTCGATTTCTACCAGGGCGGCGGGCTGGATATCGCCTTCCTGGGCCTGGCCCAGGCCGACCGGCTGGGCAACCTGAACGTCTCCAAGTTCGGCCCGCGGCTGGCCGGCTCCGGCGGCTTCATCGACATTTCGCAGAATGCCAAGAAGGTGGTTTTCGTCGGCACCTTTACCGCCGGCAACCTCGATGTCGCGGTGCACGACGGAAAACTGGCGATTCTTGAGGACGGCAAGTCGGTCAAGTTCGTCGAGGAAGTCGAGCATCGCACCTTCAGCGGCCCGGAAGCGGCGCGGCGCGGCAAGGAGGTGGTGTATATCACCGAGCGCTGCGTCTTCCGCCTGACGCCCAAGGGCTTGCAGTTGACCGAAATCGCACCGGGCGTCGATCTGCAGAAGGACGTGCTCGACCGTATGAGCTTCGCCCCGATCATCGACGGCGAACCGGCCCTGATGGATGCGCGCATCTTCCGCGACGAGCCGATGGGCATCCGCCCCGAATTGCTCGATATGCCGTTGCCGCAACGCCTCTCTTACGATGCCGGGCAAAACCTCTTCTTCCTCGATTTCTCCGGTCTGGCCGTGCGTACGGCGGACGACATCGGGCGCATCGAGGCGGCAGTCGAGGCGGCCTTGCAACCGATCGGCCACAAGGTACGCGCCATCGTCAATTACGACCGCTTCTCCATCGTGCCGGAACTGATCGACGACTACATCGCCATGGTCAAGGCGGTGGTCGAGCGCCACTACCATGACGTGACGCGTTACACCTCGAGCACCTTCCTGCGCATGAAGCTGGGCGAGGCGCTGGCGCGCGGCGACATGGCGCCGCAGTTGTACGAATCGGCCGACGAAGCGAAGGGCAAGCTGGCGAGTTGATGACCCGCTGGTCGGTAACTCGCTGATGATCCGGGTGAACCAAGGTATCATTCGCCGATTGCTGCGGTGCACACGGGTTTTTGTATGAAATTCAATTCGTTGGCGTCCCTGTCCGGACGCAAGAAAATGGTCGCGCTGGTCGTCGGCGCCTTGGTCGTGATCGGCTGGCTGGCCCTCGCGCCGTCCTCCACGCAGAAGCCGGCGGCGGACAAACCGGCCGACAAGACGGCAGCGCGTCCGGCCCTGTCGGTGACGCTGACCGCGCCGCAGGTCGAGGAATGGCCGCAGAGCCTGGCCGCCAACGGCAATGTCGTCGCCTGGCAGGAAGCCATCATCGGGCCGGAACTGGCCAACTACCGCATTACCGAAGTGGCCGTGCAGGTCGGCGACCGGGTCAAGAAAGGCCAGGTGCTGGCGCGTATTGCCAGCGATACGGTGGGCAGCGAGCTGGCCGAGGCCAAGGCGGCCGTCGCCGAACTGGAAGCCAGCGCCGCCGAAGCCAAGAGCAATGCCCTGCGCGCCGACGAGTTGCGCGCCAAGGGCTTCTACAGTTCGCAGCTGCACGCCCAGTACCAGACCGGGCAACACACTGCCGCTGCCCGCCTGGCGGCCGGCCAGGCGCGCTTGCAGGCCGCCGAGTTGCGCATGGCCAAGACGGCGGTGCTGGCGCCGGACGACGGTGTGATTTCGGCGCGTAGCGCCACCGTCGGTTCGCTGACCCAGCCGGGGCAGGAGTTGTTCCGCCTGATTCGCGGCGGCCGGCTGGAGTGGCGCGCCGAGGTGCCGTCGGCCGATCTGTCGCGCATTGCCGTCGGCGGCGTCGCCCGCCTGACCGGACCGGCTGGCGAGACGGTCGAGGGCAAGGTCCGTAGCGTGTCGCCGAGCGTCGATCCGGCGACCCGCAACGGCCTGGTTTTTGTCGATTTGCCGCTGTCCACCGCAGCAGTGCGCGCCGGCGTCTTCGCTCGCGGCGAATTCGTGCTCGGCCAGGCCAAGGCGCTGACCGTGCCGCATGCGGCCGTCGTGCTGCGCGAGGGCTTCGCCTACGTCTTCCGGCTGGAAGGCGAGGATCGCGTGGCGATGACCAAGGTGCAGATCGGCCGTCGTGCCGGTGAGCGCATCGAGATCGTCGAAGGACTGCCGGCCGAGGCGCGTATCGTCGCCGGCGGCGCCGGTTTCCTGGCCGATGGCGACGTGGTCAAGGTCGTCAAAGACGCGGTAGGCGAGGCGAAATGAACGTTTCCTCCTGGTCGATCCGCAACCCGATCCCGGCCATCCTCTTTTTCCTGCTGCTGACCCTGGCCGGCCTGATGGCCTTCAAGGCCATGAAGGTCCAGCAGTTCATGGACATCGACCTGCCCATGGTCACGGTCACGGCGAGCCTGCCGGGCGCCGCGCCGGCGCAGATGGAAACCGAGGTCGGGCGCAAGATCGAGAACTCGGTGGCGACGCTGCAGGG
>JAYRUZ010000234.1:0-3249 GCA_041918795.1 Azonexus sp.
ATCATCCATCTTCTTTCATCGTCCGCCATGCGCGGCGCCACGGCCAACAAGACCTCGGCCCTGCGCGCTCATTTGCGCCGCATTGTCAGCGAAGATGGACTGAACCCCTACCTGAAAAGTACGGTACTGGAAGTCTTGGCGGGCTGGGAAGCGGTGCAATGCCACCCTGAATCGACAGCCGTCGAGGCCTATCCAATCACAGCCCCCGGCTGCCAGCTCCACTAGAAACAGGAAGCAAACCCTATGTCCCGATACACCGGCCCCCGCCTGAAAGTAATGCGCGCCCTTGGCATCGACTTGCCCGGCCTGTCCCGCAAATCCATGCAGGAACGCAAACAGCCGCCCGGCCAGCATGGCGCCCGCAAGGTCAGCACCCGCAAATCCGAATTCGGCCTGCAACTGATGGAAAAACAGAAGCTGCGCTTCAATTACGGCCTGACCGAAACCCAGCTCCGCCGTGTCGTGGCCGATGCCAAGAAGGACCGCGGGGCAACCGGTGACAAGCTGGTTGAATTGCTCGAACGCCGTCTCGACAACATGGTCTTCCGCGCCGGTTTTGCCCCGACCATCCCGGCGGCACGTCAGCTGGTCAGTCATGGCAAATTCCAACTCAACGGCAAACGCGTCACCATTCCGTCGATTCGCCTGCGCGTTGGCGACAGCTTCGGCCCGACCGAAGCTGGCAAGAAGATCGACCTCGTACGGGCTACGCTGGAAGAACCGGCACTGGAGCGGGCCGAGTGGATCGCCTACGATGCCCAGACGCAGACTGCCCATCTCAGCCACCTGCCCGGCGCCGATGCCGCGCCCTTCCCGCTCGATCTGCAGCGCGTCGTCGAGTACTACGCCACGCGGATGTAAGCCTTCGAGCCAATCGCATCGGCCCCAGCCGATGCGATTGCCGCCTGCTGGCGAACCTCCTTCGCCACCTCCAATCCACCGACCTGCTTAGCCTGAGCCAAGCAGCACTCGCCAATCGTTCCGGACGACACGCTGCCTGCCACGAGATCGCACCTGGCATCGCCAGCCACACGATCCAGCTACCGAAACGGCGCCTTGCGTACATCGGTAGTCGCGGCACCTGACAAGCGATACCGGGTACGGCGGAGCATCGACGCTGTCATTTCCGTCGCAGCACTCATGACCATCAATGGCTGGATTTCCCAGCCCGAAATTGACGATCATCGAGCGCGACAAACCGCCCCCCTGCAGATTTCCGAGCACCTTTCCCCGGCTTTATTCATCGTACTCCATGCCAAATCCAGGCTGTCGCACTGCCTCCCGAGGATCAGGCATCCATAGCCCCTCAGCTGACCGGACTCAATCCGATTGAGCCACGAGGCTGCTTACCATTCGAAACAATTCATATCGAATAATTAACAATAATTCCTATTTACTTTTGGAACCATGCCAGATAAGATGGGAATCATTCTCAATTAGAGAGCGCACTATGGACAGCCTGTTAATGAATACCCTGCTTGCCGGCTTGCTGCTCTGGCTACTGACCGTCGCCGCATCCATCTGAATGGAGACCACCGCCATGCCGTCAGCCGAATTGCTCGCCGGAGCCTTGAGCCTGGTACTGATCCACGATGAAACCGGGTGTTCCCATTCCGCCCTCAATGCCGCCCGTCTGCTGGACCGCATTTGCGAACAGGGCGGCCTCGATGGCGAAACCCGCAATCTGTGCGAACGGGCTAGCGAACGCCTCAGCCTGCAGCCGATCAAGGAGGAACGAAATGCTTGCTCCGCTTAAGAACCGTGCCATCCTCGAACGCGCCCCGGCCAGCGAGGACGACAACCTCCCGCCGCTAATTGGCAGCGACGCATGCCGCCAGAGCGAACTCGAGGCGGAAAATGCCGCGCTCAAATCGGCCTTGCGCCAAGCCCGGCAGACGCAGCGGCGTAGCGCCACGATCAACGCCAAGAAAAGCGTTGCACAAGCCAACGAAATCCTGCGCCTGGAAGAAATTTGTCGCCAGCTGCAGCAGCGAATCCAAAAGTTCGAATCCGGGCAGATCATCATCGAACTCGGGCAAAAGCTGATGGAACTGCGCGACGCCAACGAACAACTGATCAACGCCGCCCAGCGCGTCTGGTATCTCGACAAGACCATCTGCGCAGCCCACCGCGAATGCGAGCGCCTAGCCAGGGAGCGCGACCAGTTGGCCGTTCGCCTGTGCCAGCACGCGACCGACATGCTGAACTAGTTTTCTCGATTTCTCGCGCCTTCTCGGCCGGTTCGCTGACCCCGACCGGCCGTTTTTTTGCCTGTTTTGCCCGTGCACCGCAGCATCGTCTTCCCGCCATCGCTGCGGGGTCAAAACGACGCCAATTCGCGCCGACCAGCCGCTTGAGACGGCGATCGCCGGAACCCGGAATGCACTTCAAGTGCTAGACCCAAGCGGCTACCGAAACCCGCATCGTGGCCGCAAGCATCTCCACGTATCCAGAATTTTTGACCCCCATCAAGTTAATAATGATTCTCATTTGGTAGTATATAAGCGTTTAATTAACCACCTGGGCAAGCCAGCCTCCCGCCAGCCAGCCGTACTCACGGGAGTTCTCATGTCTTTGCCTCGTCTCACGCCACTTGCCCTCGCCTTGTCGCTGGCTTTCTCCTCTGCAATCGCCGAAGAAAGCACGCTCTCTGCCGTCAACGTGACGGCCAAGGGTTACAGTTCCAACGACCTCGAAACGCCGATTTCCACCACCACGCTCGACCGTGCCGAGCTCGACCGGCGCGGCGGCCAGAACCTCGGCGACGCGCTGCGCGGCGAACCCGGCATCGCCATTTCCAATGACAGCGCGCAAGGCCAGAACCCGACCATCCGCGGCCTTGGCAGGGAAAGCATCGTGCTGCTGGTCGATGGCATGCGCTTCAACTCGGCCCAGCCAGCCGGCTCGATTGCATCTTTCATGTCGCTCGGCCTGGCCGAACGCGTCGAGGTCGTCAAAGGTGGATCTTCCGTCCTCTACGGCACCGGCGCGCTGGGCGGCGCGATCAATGTGCTGCTGCCGCAAGCCCGCTTCACGCCAGGCTTCGGCGTCGACGCAGCGGCCAGCTACGACAGCGCCAGCCAGGGCATGCGCGGCACGGCGGTCATGAACGCCAGCGCCGGCGATCATGCGCTGATGCTCGGCGCCTCGCTGGCCCGCATCGACGACTACCGGTCGCCGGAAGGCAAGGTCGACCGCACCGGCTACGACTCCGACAGCTTCATCGGCCAATACCGTTTCCGTATCGAC
>JAYRUZ010000235.1:0-3224 GCA_041918795.1 Azonexus sp.
GGCGGCTACGACGAAACCGCCGACATGCTGGCCGACGAGATCGAAAGCTGGGCCCAGGCCGGCATCGTCAATATCGTCGGCGGCTGCTGCGGCACCTCGCCGGAGCACATCGCGGCCATCGCCCGGCGCGTTGCTGCGGTGCACCCGCGTAAAACGCCAAAAATCGAGCCGGCGCTGCGCCTCTCCGGGCTGGAACCGTTCAACTGCGGTAAGGATTCGCTGTTCGTGAACGTCGGCGAGCGCACCAACGTCACCGGCTCCAAGGCCTTCGCCCGCATGATCCTCGAAGGCCGCTTCGACGACGCGCTGGCCGTCGCCCGCCAGCAGGTGGAAAACGGCGCGCAGGTGATCGACATCAACATGGACGAGGCGATGCTCGATTCCATCGCCGCCATGGACAAGTTCCTGAAGCTGATTGCCTCGGAACCGGACATTTCGCGCGTGCCGATCATGATCGACTCCTCCAAGTGGGAAGTCATCGAAGCCGGCCTCAAGTGCATCCAGGGCAAGGGCATCGTCAATTCGATCTCGATGAAGGAAGGCGAGGCCAAGTTCCTCGAACAGGCCAAGCTGGCCCGCCGCTACGGCGCGGCGGTGATCGTCATGGCCTTCGACACCCAGGGTCAGGCCGACACCTACGCCCGCAAGATCGAGATCTGCGGCAAGGCCTACGCACTGCTGACCGGCATGGGTTTTCCGGCTGAAGACATCATCTTCGACCCGAACATCTTCGCCATCGCCACCGGCATTTCCGAGCACGACAACTACGCCGTCGATTTCATCGAGTCGGTGCGCTGGATCAAGCAGAACCTGCCGCACGCCCACATTTCCGGCGGCGTGTCCAACGTGTCGTTCAGCTTCCGCGGCAACGACCCGGTGCGCGAGGCGATCCACACCGTCTTCCTCTACCACGCCATCCAGAACGGCATGACCATGGGCATCGTCAATGCCGGCATGCTCGGCGTGTACGACGACCTGGCACCGGAACTGCGCGCCAAGGTCGAAGATGTCGTACTCAACAAAAACCCCGGCGCCGGCGAGGCGCTGGTCGATTTCGCCCAGACCGTCAAGGAAGGCAAGAGCAAGGACAGCGGCCCGGATCTGTCGTGGCGCGAACAGTCCGTCGAAAAACGCCTGGAACACGCGCTGATCAAGGGCATCACCGATTTCGTCGTGGCCGATACCGAGGAAGTGCGCGCCAAGCTGGAAAGCGAAGGCAAGCCGCCGCTCGCCGTCATCGAAGGCCCGCTGATGAATGGCATGAACCACGTCGGCGACCTGTTCGGCGCCGGCAAGATGTTCCTGCCGCAGGTGGTCAAGTCGGCCCGCGTCATGAAGCAGGCGGTCGCCCACCTGCTGCCCTTCATCGAAGCCGAGAAATCCCGTACCGGCCTGGGCTCCAAGGGCAAGATCCTGATGGCGACCGTCAAGGGCGACGTGCACGACATCGGCAAGAACATCGTCGGCGTCGTGCTCGGCTGTAACGGCTACGACGTGGTCGACCTCGGTGTCATGGTGTCGTGCGACAACATCCTCAAAGCGGCGCTCGAACATCGTGTCGACATCATCGGCCTGTCCGGCCTGATCACGCCGTCGCTGGAGGAAATGGCCCACGTCGCCAGCGAGATGAAGCGCCACGGCATGAAGCAGCCGCTGCTGATCGGCGGCGCGACGACCAGCCGCGCCCACACCGCGATCAAGATCGCCACCAACACCGACAGCCCGGTGGTCTATGTGCCGGATGCCTCGCGCGCCGTCGGCGTCGCCACCAAGCTGCTGTCCACCGAACAGAAGGCCGGCTACGTTGCCGAAATCGCTGCCGAATACGAAGCCGTGCGGGCCGAACACGCTGGCCGCAAGGGTGCCACGCTGGTCTCGCTGGACGACGCCCGGGCCAATCGTTTCACGTGGAACGAAACCTACACCCCGGTCAAACCGGCCCAGCTCGGCCGCCAGGAAATCATCATCCCGCTGGCCGACCTCGTGCCCTACATCGACTGGTCGCCCTTCTTCCAGAGCTGGGACCTGGCCGGCCGCTACCCGGCCATCCTGCAGAACGAAACGGTCGGCGAAACCGCCCGCCAGTTGTTTGCCGATGCGCAAGCCATGCTGGCCAAGATCGTCAGCGAGAACTGGCTGACCGTCCGCGCTGTCTTCGGCCTCTACGCGGCCAGGGGTGAGAACGAAGACATCGTGCTCTACACCGACGAGTCGCGCCGCCAGGAAGCGACCCGCTGGGTCGGCCTGCGCCAGCAGATCAAGCAGCCGCAAGGCCGCTTCAACACGGCGCTGGCCGATTTCGTCGGCGAGCAGGACTACGCCGGCGCCTTCGCGGTGACTGCCGGCCTTGGCATCGACCAGCACGTCGCCCGCTTCGAGGCGGCCCACGACGACTATTCGGCGATCATGCTCAAGGCCCTGGCCGACCGCCTGGCCGAAGCGGCCGCCGAATGGCTGCACATGAAGGTGCGCACCGAGTTCTGGGGTTACGCCGCTGGCGAAAAGCTCGACAATGATGGCCTGATCGCCGAGCAATACAAGGGCATCCGCCCCGCCCCCGGCTACCCGGCCTGCCCGGACCACACGGCCAAGCGCGAGCTGTTCAAGCTGCTCGACGCGCCGGCCATCGGCATGGCCCTGACCGAATCCTGCGCCATGACCCCGGCCGCTGCCGTCTCCGGCTTCTATATCGGCCACCCGGCATCGAGCTACTTCGCCATCCCGAAGATCGGCCGCGACCAGCTGGAAGCCTGGGCCGCCCGCAAGGGCATGGCGCTCAAGGACGCCGAACGCTGGCTGGCGCCCTTGTTGTAATCAGCGGAAGCGCCCTTCGCGGGCGCTTCTTTTTTGCCACAGACTCACCCACTCGCTGCCATGCCCCGCTACTCGCACATCCTCTTCGACCTCGACGGCACCCTGATCGATTCGGCCCCGGCCATCCTGGCGAGCTTTCGCGAGGCTTTCGCCCAGACCGGGATTGCCCCGGTGCGCAGCATCGACGAGAGCATCATCGGGCCGCCGCTGACCGAAACCCTGCAACTGCTTTCCGGCAGTGCCGATCCGGCCCTGATCGGGCAGCTGACCGAGGCCTTCAAGGCGAGCTACGACAGCGAGGGTTACAAGGCCACGGCCGACTATGCCGGGGTCGGCGAATTGCTGGCCGAACTGGCCGGCGCCGGCCTGAGCCTGTCGATTGCCACCAACAAGCGCATCCACCCGACGCG
>JAYRUZ010000236.1:0-3216 GCA_041918795.1 Azonexus sp.
GGGTAAAGCAGGTCCGGCGCGTAGGTGGCGCGGTACTCGGTGGGTTTGCCGAGCGGGGAGAGGATGCTGGGGTCGACGGTCTGGCTCATGGGCAGATTTTAGCAGGCGGTCGCCGCGACTCGCGGTCGGGCGTCATTGCTGCGGTGCACGGGGCAAAATGGCCAAAAAACAAAAAAGCCCGCACGCGGCGGGCTTTCGGGTTCGCCGGGGCGAATTACTTGCCGGTGGCCTTCTTGACAGCCTTGGTCGTGGCGCTGGTGGCTGCGGCGATGTTGGTCTGGGCCATGTCGGTCATCTGCTGGGCGGCCTTGCGCATGTTGTCGAAGGCGGAGTTGGCGGCAGCCATGGCGCTTTGCACGGCGGCGACGGCAACGTCGGAACCGGCCGGAGCGGACTTGGCGGCCTTTTCGAGCAGGCTGCTCATGGACTTCTGGAATTCGCCGAACTGGGCTTCAACCATCTTGGCCAGTTCTTGCTGGGTTTCGGAAGAGATTTCGTAAACCGAACGGCCGTAGGCAACGGCCTTCTCGACGCTCGGCTGGGCCAGGGAGGCCTGGATGGTCAGGGCGTCCTTGACGTCCTTGGCGCCCATCACGGCCTTGGTGCTGGTGACGGTGTCGGCCAGCAGGGACTTGGCGGTTTCCAGGTTGAGGGCGGCGATACGCTCGGCAGAAGCCAGGGCGGTGTTGGCAACGGACAGCAGGGAATCGATAGCGGCCTTGTTGGCGGCGGCGAACTGCTCGGGATTGATCGACATCGGAAGGCTCCTTCAAGTGTGAAATTAATAATTACAACGACTGCATTGTAACAGCAATGTTGCATAAATTGTGCACTGCAGCATTTGAATTCGTTGACCTAGGTCAACCGTCCATCATATTGTTTTTGAACGGATGTTTTAAACGTTTGGCTTGCCAAAGGCATGCCGGTTCGGGGTGGTCATTGTGTCGCCAACGATGAACCTGTGGGCTGTCGAGCCGGTCACAGAGTAGGATGGCGGTACGACTTTTCTGTGAGGTGCGCGCCATGTTCGATCTGTATATTGGCAACAAGAACTACTCGTCGTGGTCGCTGCGACCGTGGCTGCTGCTCAGGCATTTCGCCATCCCCTTCACCGAGCACATGGTGTCGGTGGCCGGGCGCGACTACAACCCGGCACTGAAGCCGCTGTCCGGCAATGCGCGCGTGCCTTGCCTGCATGAAGATGGCTTCCAGGTCTGGGAGAGTATCGCCATTGCCGAGACGCTGGCCGAACGCTACCCGCAGATGTGGCCGGTGGATGCCAAGGCGCGGGCGAGGGCGCGCAGCATCAGCGCCGAGATGCATGCCGGCTTTGCCAGGCTGCGCACGGCCATGCCGATGAACCTGAAGCTCAAGCTCAGGGGCAAGCCGCCGACGCCGGAAGTGCAGCGCGACATCGACCGTATCGTCGAAATCTGGACCGAGGCGCGCACGCAGTTCGCGACTGGCGAAGGGCCTTACCTGTTCGGCGAGTTTTCGGTGGCCGACGCAATGTACGCGCCTATCGTCTGGCGTCTTCATATCTACAACGTAACGCTGCCGCCGGTCGCGGCGGCTTATCGCGATACCCTGCTGGCCCATCCGGCGATGCAGGAATGGTATGCGGCGGCGCTCAAGGAAAGCGAAGCGCACGCCCATTACGACCAACTGGCCGACGAATACGGCGGCCCGCGCTGAGTTCAAGGCTGGCGCGATAACGAGAGCAAGGAGAGATCATGGTCACTGATGCCCAATTGAAGGAATTCATCCTGTCGCCGCTACCCTTTTTCGGCGTGACTTCGCGCGGCGACGTGCTGGCGCGCTACGTGCCATACGGCCCGGTGTTCCGCTGGAGCTGGAACCAGATGATCCCGATGCCGGTGCAGGGTGGCGACCTCGTCTGGCTGCTGCACGCGGCGCACGAGGAGGAGCATTCGATCACCGAGACCGAGGCGGCCAAAAAGCCGGGCGGCAAGCGTTAACCAAGGGCTGCGGTTTTTGCCCGAAACGGGCAGTGCACCGCAGCCGCAGGTTTTTCCGGGTTGCGCTAAGAGGCGATCGAGCCAGCGGGACGCCGAGCGGACTCACCTTGTCCCAGGCTGCTGCCCGGGCGATGACGGATGATCCCCTATCCTTTGCGTCCCCGGTATGTCCGGTGTGCCCAGGTCAGGCGGCTTTGGCGTACAGGGCGCGATAGAGCGCCAGCATCCGCTCAAGGCGTGCTGGATCCGGCTGCTCCGGCCCATAGCGATATTCCTCGAAGAGCCGGGTCAGTTCGCTGGCTTCGGGGAGCAGTTGTGCCCGGTAGTAGGTCGCCTCGCGCAGGAATTCTCGCGTGTTGGCAGCGGGGGCGCGCGGATGGTCGAGCAGGAGGAACAGGCGTTCCATGGCGCGGTAGATCTGGCGGGCGCCACGGCCTCCTGGGTCGTGCCGGCGCAGCAGGACCAGCGTCAGGTAGTCGTAGCGCGTGCGCAGCCAGGTGGCGGCGCGGGCCTCGCGCAGGATGTAGGCGACGATCAGCAGCAGGATGGCCATGATCAAGGCCATCAGGGCAGCGAGTAGCTCGTCCCGGTGGGTTTGCATCCAGGCTTTTGCCTTGTTGAGCAGGTTCTCCAGTTGCTGCTTGATCGGCGCCAGCATCTCGCCGATGGCTTCGTCGAGATCGGCCATCTGCATAATGGCATCGGCCTGCCAGCGCGGCATGCCGGGGCGGCGGGCCGCTTCGCGCATCTCGGATGGCGTTGGCCAGCCGCGCGTCGGTGAGGTCGAATAGGATTGGTCACCATTGCCTTCTCCCTGAGCCTGGCCACCCTGCCCCGTTTGTCCGTTGCCCGCCGAACCTCCCGCGTGATTACCGCCAGAACCGCCGCCACCGCCATTGCCGCTGGCATCGTCGTGCAGGAAACCGAGGTTGGTCGGCTGGCCGTAGCGCCATTCGAGATAAGGCCAGGTGAGCTGCGGGGTGAGCAGGTAGATGCTGCCGGCCAGTCCGAGGATGATGGCGGTGGCCGACACGATGGCCAGCCCCTGGCCGGCCCCGGCCGTTTGCGCCAGGCCGGAGCGGGCGATGTCGTCGGCACGTCGGCTGATCTGCTCGGCCACCAGGGTGAAAACCACCGCGACGATATAGGGCACCAAATAGAACAGCATGGTCCAGTCGGCGCGATAGTGCGAGGCGGCGAACATGACGCCGACGGCCGAGACGAGCAGGCCGAAATG
>JAYRUZ010000237.1:0-3204 GCA_041918795.1 Azonexus sp.
GGCCAGGGCCAGCAGGTGGGTGCCGGTTTTCACAGGTCTTCTCCGATCAGGCGTTCGAGGTCGGCCAGGCGCATTTGCTGGCCGGCCTGGGCGCGCAGCAGGGCGAGCCGGGCGTTGCGAATCTGGCGCTGGGCGTCGAGCAGGGTGACGAAATCGACCTTGCCCGTTTCGTAGCCAGCCAGCGCCGACTTGAAGGTGAGTTCAGCCTGCGGTAGCAGACGCTGGCGGGCGATGGCTTCGGTGCTGCGAGCCGCTTCGAGGCTGCTCAGGGCGCCGCTCAGTTCGCCGTGCAGGCGGTGCGCCAGCGCCTCGCGGCGGGCCTGGGCGGCTTCGAGCATGCGCTCGCTTTCGCGCTCCTGGCTGCGTCGCGTGCCCTGTTGCAGCGGCAGGTTCAGCTCGAACATCAGGCCCCAGGCGTCGACGCGGTCGCGCACCTGCATCGGCGAGACGCCCAGCGTCACGTCCGGGTAGCGGTTGCGGTAGGCGAGGTCGCGGTTCTTCTCGGCGCCGCCGATACGCGCCGCTTCGATGGCGAGTTGCGGGTTGGCGGCTTGCAGGCGTTCGCTCAGGCGGTTCATGGCCAACTCCGTCGGCAGCGGGCGCAACTGCTGCGGCGGCGCCAGGGTGGCGTCGGCCGGGCGGGCCAGCATGGCGTTGATGAAGCTGGAAAGCTGGCGCAGTTCGCTCTCCATGCCGACCAGTTCGGCATCCAGCATGCTGCGCTCGACCTGGGCGCGGATAGCGTCCTGCTGCGCGGCCAGCCCGTTGGCGTAGCGCACCTGGGCGATCTGCTCCAGTTGGCGGGTCAGGGCGATGTTCTCGCGGGTCAGCTCGACCGTCTTGCCGGTCAGCCAGTACTGGGCGTACAGCCCCTTGATGCGGGCGGCGATCTCGCTCCAGGCATCGGCGTTGCGGCCCTCGGCCTGGCGGGCGTCGGCTTCGGCTGCCTCGCGCCGCAAATCGCGTTTGCCCCAGAAAGGCAGGGGCTGCATCAGCGTGTATTTGGTGTCGCCGGTACGCGACGGGTCGAGCGTCGCGCCTTGCGTGCCGTTTTTGGTGATGTTTTCCAGTTCGATGCGCAGCACCGGGTCGGGCAAGGCCCCGGCTGGCTGAATGCGTTCGCGCGCCGCCTCGGCCTCCAGACGGGCCATGCGCAGGTCCGGACTGCCGTCGCGGGCGGCGCTGAGCAGGGAGTCGACGCCAGCGCCCGGGGCTGTTCCCTGGGCGAGGGCTGGCTGTACGAGGCCGATGCAGAGCAGGCCGGTAATCAGGGCAATCCGCTGTGTCATGGCATTCCTCAATGGCGGTGACGTTTGCCGTCGGCGTGGATGTGCGAGTGGCCCGTCTGGGCCGACGGTGCCGGGGCTGCGACCGATTCGGGTACGGGGGCTGTCGGCAGGGGCGGGCAGGGCGGCATCTCGGGGCAGCTGACGGCGCTCGGCTGGACGCCGATCCCGTGGCGATAAACCAGCTCGCCGCCCAGCCAGCCGGTCACGACAAAGGTGCCAGCCAGCAGGAGACTGGCTGGTGTGGCCCAGGCTTGTGGCCGATATCCAAGCCGCAGGGCAACGATCAGGCCGGCGGCGAGGAGCAGCGCGAGGGCGGTGGCGGCCACGGCCCAGTTGCGGTGGGTGAGCATGGCGGCATGGCCGGCCGCATCGTGCTCCGCCGTATTGAAAGCATGCCAGCCGAGCACCGCGGCCAGCAGTGCGGAGATGGCACTCAACGGCAGAAGCAGATAGGCAGAGGAGACGCACTGTTGCGCCAGGCGAGGGCTCAGCTTGCTGAGCAGCAGGAGCAGGGCTGCCGTCAGGCTCAGCGCGATCGGGAAATGGACTGCTGCCGGGTGCCAGTTCGGCAGGATATCGGGCATGGCGCTTACCTGGCCATTTCGTAGCGGCTGACGATGGGCTGGCTGCCCTTCATCTCGGCGGCGAAGCGAATCCTGTCGCCGGCCTTGAGTTTGCCCAGCCAGGCCTTGTCGGCGACGCCGAAAGCCATGGTCATGGGCGGCATGCCGATGCTCGGCAGGTCGCCGTGCTGGATGACCACTTCGCCGGCCTTGGCGTCGATCTTCTTGACTACGCCGTCGGTGAGTGGCGCGGCCGCTTCGGCCTTGGCCGGGGCGTGCTGGTGGTCGTGCTGGGCGAAGGCGGGCAGGCTGATGGCGAAAAGCAGGGCGGTAAGCAGACGCATGGCGTGATCCTTGTTCAAACGATGCGCCGAGTATGGGCGGGCACGGTCGACAGGCGGCTGACGCCAGGATTACAACTTTGTAATCTGCCGCCTTCTCCAAGCGCTTGGGGCACAATGCGTCTTCATGAAAATCCTGATCGTTGAAGACGAAGCGAAAACCGGCGATTACCTGAAGCAGGGCCTGGGTGAGGCCGGCTTCGGGGCCGACCTCGTGCGCAACGGCCTCGACGGCATGCACGAGGGGCTGGCCGGCGACTACGCTCTGCTGATCCTCGACGTCAACCTGCCGGGCCTCGACGGCTGGCAGGTCCTCAAGGCCATCCGCGCCGCCGGCCGTGACCTGCCGGTGCTCTTCCTGACGGCGCGCGATCAGGTCGAGGATCGGGTCAAGGGCCTGGAACTGGGGGCCGACGATTATCTGGTCAAGCCCTTTGCCTTCTCCGAATTGCTTGCCCGCGTACGCACGCTGCTGCGCCGCGGCCGGCCGCGCGAGGCGGAGCGGCTGGCCCTGGCCGACCTCGAACTCGACGTGCTGAAACGCCGCGCCAGCCGCGCCGGCCAGCGCATTGACCTGACCGCCAAGGAATTCGCCCTGCTCGAACTCTTCCTGCGTCGCCAGGGCGAAGTGCTGTCGCGCAGTTTCATCGCCTCGCAGGTCTGGGACATGAATTTCGATTCCGACACCAATGTCGTCGAAGTGGCCATCCGCCGCCTGCGTGCCAAGGTGGATGACGATTTCTCGCCCAAGCTGATCCATACGCTGCGTGGCATGGGTTACGTCATGGAAATTCGCTAGGCTATGGCCAACTGGCACCGCTCGCTGACCCTGCGCCTGTCGCTCGCCTTCGGGCTGCTGGCGATTCTGGTCTTCTCGGCGCTGGGCTTCTATCTGGGGCGCTCGGCCGATGCTCACATGGCGGAACTGGACGCCCACGAACTGCACGGCCGCCTGAGCCTGATCGAACATCTGGCCGCGAGCGAAAGCTCAGCGGCCGGGCTGGCCCGTCG
>JAYRUZ010000238.1:0-3187 GCA_041918795.1 Azonexus sp.
GCCGGTGCCGGCGGCGTGGTACGGCCTTCCAGTTTTTCTTCGGCCGTCGCCATCAGGTCGTTCAGGTTTTCCTTCTGGTGCAGCGCGAAGTCCTTGCTCATGCCGGTCACTTTCGACAGGCCTTCGATGATTTCCTTCTGATACTTGAACAGCAGGAAACCCGCCGCGATGCCGCCTACCGCACCCACGGCCAGCAAACCGAGCGGGCTGCGCAGCACAGCCTTGCCAACCAGGCTCTTGCTGGCGGCCAGGCCGGTTGCGGCCATCATCGCGCCGGTGGCCATCGGGTGGCTCATCATCTGGCCGGCTTGCCCCATCATGTGCGGCATCTGCTTCATCATTTCTTCGGTCATCATGATCGTTCCTTTCAAGAATCCTTGTTCGGATTATCGCCGTTTGCCGGCGGGGTTTCCTTGATGTCATGCAACATCTCGTAAATACCGCGGCAACCCTCACAGCAAAACTGGTAAATCCTGTCCGGCGTGTTCAGCGTGAAGGGCTTCACTCCGACATCCAGACCGCACAGGTCGCAGGCCTTGTTCTCGCTCATTTCAGCAGTTCCAGGGCGTGGCGCTCGAAGGTCGCTTCGTCGGCTTCGCCGATCAGCTTGGCGCGGACGATGCCCTTGGCGTCGATGAAGAAGGTGGTCGGCAGACCCACCACGCCGTAGCTTCTGGCAATGGCCGAGTTCTCGTCAAGCAGCGCCGGATAGGTGACGCCGATCTTCCGGATGAAGGCTTCGATGCTTGGCTTGTCCTGGCCGGCGTTGATCGCCAGCACCGTCAAACCCTTGTCCTTGTGCCGTTGATAGACCGCCTCGATGGCTTTCATCTCGCCTTCGCAGTATTTGCACCAGTCAGCCCAGAAACGGATGACCAGTGGTTTGCCGACATAGGCGGCGGGAAAATGCTCGGCCGCGCCATCGACGCGGATGGTCTGGAAAGTGGGCGCGATGCTGCCGATGTTGATGTTGGCCTTGGGGGTGTCCTGGCCGCAGGCGGCAAGCAGCAGGGTGAAGAACAGAGCGGAAAGCAGGCGCATGTCAGTGTTCGATCAGGATCAGGTTGGAATGCAGCACAAACCAGGTCGCCAACAGGGCAAACGCAGCGTAGCCGGCAGCCGCCAGGCCGGCCAGTCGGGCCGAAACGCGCGGCAGTACGTGGCACAGGCTGGCGATGCGGGCGAAAGGCTGCATTGCCCCGGCGCCCAGGCCGGCAGCGGTGGCGATGAAGAGCGGCAAGTAGAGGGCGTAGCCCTGATAGTCGTATTCCGGTTTCAGGATGCAGAACGGGCAGTGGTGGTGTGGATGCTCGTAGATGTAGAGCGAAACGAAGGAGAGTACGCCAACGATGGCAACGATGAATCCGGCGGCGCTGGTCGCCAGCGTGAGGTAGCCGCTGAGTCGGCTGGCCCGGCGCCAATGCCAGAGCGCCGCTGCGATGGCGGCGGCCAGTCCGGCGTAGAACAGTACGAGCGCAGGCTGGGGTTCCAGCCCCGAGGCTTCGGCGGCGATGGTCTTGCCTTCGCCGGAGAACAGGCTGCCGCAGCAGGAGGTGATCACATTGGCCTTGAGGCCGAGGAAGTATTGCAGCTCGATCCAGAAATTGGCCGCCAGCACCGGCAACAACAGCAGCAACAGCGCGTACTTGACGCGTACCAGTGGGTAATCGCGGGCGAGGGTGTCGACATGGTTGATCGCCAACCACATGGCGGCCAGGAAAAAAACGGCGATCTGCGTGATCAGCGACGGGAAGCCCCAGCCGTTGACGTTCAGCGTGCCGACGGCGCACATGGCGCCGACGAACATCGCCGACAAGCGGTCGGCATTGAAAACGAAGAGCAACAGTGCCGCCAGTTGGGCGAGCATGACGAAGGAGAGCAGGGTCGAGAACAGGTAGGTGCGCCGTTCCAGCGCCAGCTGGCGCTCCGAGCCGCTGTGAATGTCCCAGTGGCGGATGACCTGTATGGCGAAGGGCGCTGCGCCGGCGAGCATGATCACCGCCAGGCCGGCAGCCAGCAGCAGGGCGATGATGGCCGGCTGGAAGAGCATCAGTCTTCGGTCAGCCGGCCGTCGCGCATGCCGACGACGCGATGCACGGCGCTCGATTCGACGACCAGCGGATCGTGGCTGGTCAGCAGCACGGTCTTGCCGGTGCTGGTGAAGCCTTCGAGGATGGCCATGAATTCCTTCGACAAGGCGGTGTCGAGATTGGCCGTCGGTTCGTCGGCGATGATCACTTCCGGATCGTTGATCAGGGCACGGGCGATGGCGACGCGTTGCTGCTCGCCGCCGGACAGCCATTCGACCCGGGCCTGCTTGCGGTGGCCCAGTTTCAACTGGTCGAGCAGTTCATCGGCGCGCGCCAGCAGGGTGTGGCGTGCCTGGCCGGTCGGCATGCCGGGCAGGATGACGTTGTCGAGCGCCGACAGGCCTTTGATCAGGTTGAACTGCTGGAAGATGAAACCGAAGCTCTGCCGGCGGATGTCGGTCAGGAAGCGCTCCGGCAGGCCGGAAATGTCCTCGCCCTTGAAACGCACGCGACCGCTGGTCGGTCGGCTGAGGCAGCCGACGATGGTCAGCAGGGTGGTCTTGCCCGAGCCGCTGGGGCCACGGAAAGCGGTGACCTTGCCGGCCTCGATGCTCAGGTCGATGCCGTGCAGGGCCCAGAATTCGTTGGGCTGGCTCTGGTTGAAGGCCTTCTTGATATTGGAGAGTTCGATCATCGCATCACCGCATCCGGATCGGTAATCGCCGCCCGCCAGATCGGCACCAGCACGGCCGCCGAGTAAGGGAAGACCGTGAAGAAGAACAGCGTGGCAATCTGCAGGCCATCGACCACCGGCACCAGCGTGAATTTCGGGTAGAGCACCGACCAGCCCTTGAGCACCGGTTCGAAAATCGGCGCGCCAAAGTGGAAGACGTGCACGTAGGCGGCCAGGCTACCGACCAGGAAGGCGCTCAGCGAGATCAGCAAGCCTTCCCACAGCTTCATGCGGATCACGTCGCCGGTTTCCCAGCCGACGGCCTTGAGGATGCCGATTTCCCGCTTCTCCTCGGCCGACAGGCCGGAGGCTTTTTCCCAGGCGAGAATGACGAAGGCCAGGATGGCACCGGCCAGCACCGTCAGGACAATGCCTTCACGCCAGTCGAACAGGCTCTGGTAGGTGCGCAACACCTCGTCGCGCA
>JAYRUZ010000239.1:0-3172 GCA_041918795.1 Azonexus sp.
GCCGCCCGCCAGGAAACCGAACGCATTCTCGGCTCGGTGCACGAAGGCCTCTTCCTGCTGACCAGCGAACGCAAGGTCGGCGGCCAGCGCTCGGCCTCGCTCGACCGCCTGTTCGGCCAGCGCCTGCCGGCCGGCGCCGACTTCCGCCAGGTGCTCGATGAAATTGTCAGCGGCGAGGCACGCGAAGCGGCACAGGATTACATCGATCTGCTGTTCAACCGGAAGATGAAGCAGAGCCTGCTCGCCCAGCTGAATCCGCTGAAGGAAATCGCTGTCCGCGAACAGGCCCGGCTGCCCAAGGGGCTGACCCACCTCAGCTTCGAATTCGACCAGATTCGCGAGGACGGCCAGGTGGTGGCCTTGCTGGTCAGCGTCTTCGACGTCTCGCAGAAGATCCAGCTCGAGCGCGAACTGGCCGGGGCCGAGGCCCGGGCACAGAGCGAAATCGCGCTGCTGCTCGACGTGCTCGACCATAATCCGAACGAGGTCGGGGCCTTCCTCGAACGCGCCCGCCACGCCCTGCAGCGGGTCAATGGCGACCTGCAGGATTTCCAGCCCAGCCAGCATTCGTACAGCCAGCTGCTCAACCGCATCGGCCGCATCGTGCATGGCCTCAAGGGCGAGGCCGGCGCGCTCGGCTGCAACAGCATCGCCCGCGAAGCCCACGATTTCGAGGAAATCCTGCAGCCGCTGCGCCGCCGCCCCAACCTGAGCGGCGACGACCTGATCCCGGTCGCCGTCGCACTCAATCGCCTGCTTGGCGAAATCATCAAGGTCGAGGCCGTGGTCACGCGCGTTCGTCAGTTCGCCAACCAGAACCAGGACCTGCCGCCCTCGTCGCCGCTCGGCGAAACGCTCAAGCGCCTCGAGCGCTTCACCCTGGAAATTGCCGAGGAGCTGAACAAGGAAGTCCGCTTCGAAGCTGTGCTGCCGGCAGATGACACCCTGCCGGCGCCCCTGTTCGCCCTGCTTCAGGAAGCCGTGCCGCAGTTGATCCGCAACGCCGTGGCGCATGGCATCGAGCCGCCCGCCGAGCGGCGCCGGCGCGGCAAGCCGGCCAGCGGGCTGATTCGCCTGGAAATCCACGCCGATGCCGAAGGCGAATACGGCATCGCGGTGCACGACGACGGCTACGGTCTGGCGCCGGAGCGCGTGCGCCGCCTGCTCATCGAACGCCGGCTGCACACGCCGGAGGCCGTGGCACGACTGAGCGACGAGCAGGTGATCGCCACCCTGTTCGAGCCGGGCTTCAGCCTGCTCGAGGCCGCCCACCGGCACGCCGGACGCGGCGATGGCCTGGCCGTCGTCAAGGAAGCGGTCGGCCGCCTCGGCGGGCGCCTGCGCATCCATTCGCGGCCCGATTCCCACACCCGTTTCCTGATGCAACTGAAGAGCGCATGAACCTACCCCGCCCCGTGCACAACATGTTGATCGTCGACGACTCGACGACCATCCGCAACCGCATCGCCCGCCTGGTCGCCCACCCGCGCCTGCCACACATCAACATTGCCGGCCTCGCCGGCAATGGCGCGGTGGCCATCGACCTGGCGCGCGAATTCCGCCCCAACCTGATCACCATGGACCTGACCATGCCGCAACTCGATGGCGAGGCCTGCATCGAGCAGATCGCGGAATTCCTGCCCGACAGCCGCATCCTGGTCGTCTCGGCCCTGTCCGACAAGAGCACGGCCTTGCGCGCCATCAAGAAGGGCGCCGCCGGCTTCCTGCACAAGCCCTTTACCGACGAGCAACTGCTCGACTCCCTCATCGAACTGATCGACTAAGCATGCACGCCGAACTCCGTACCGAAGACATCGAAATCTTCTCCGAAGCCATCGCCCACTTCTTCACCACCTGCACCGGCGAAACGGCCGCCGTCCGCTCGGCCTACCTGCTCGAAGCAGACCGGCCCGTATTGTGGAACGACTTCAACGGCCTGATCGAAGTCAGCGGCAACTATCGCGGCAGCATCTGCTTTTCGGCGCCAGCCGCCTTGCTGACCCATGTCCTGCTCAAGATCGGTGACTCGGAATACACCGACGAACGCCAGGGCGACCTCGTCGGCGAGATCGCCAATACCCTCTCCGGACGCGCCCGCCGCCATTTCGGCGAAGGCCTGCAGATTTCGCCGCCGCGCCTGCTGCAGCCGGGCGACAGCGGTGAATCGCCCCGACCGAGCAGCCTGCCTTATGCCATCCCGCTCACCTGGCACGGTTACGAGGCCAATCTGGTCGTGCAACTGGAAGCCGGCAAGTAGCGTCATCCGGCGGTAACACAACTCGCCCATCCTGCCTCCAGCGTCGACTTTCGTCACTGGAGCCTGCCCGATGGAACAACAATTCTGTTACTGCTGCCGCGTCCACCACGCCACGGCGGAGATGCGCCTTTTCCCGACCCGGCACGGCCTGCGCTGGCGCTGCCTGAGCAGCATCGAAGCGGCCACGCGCAGCCGGCCGGAGCGCGATGCCTTCGGCCGCCAGCAGACCGAGTTCAATCGCGAGGCGGCCCGCCGCCGCGCCCAATTCATGCACCACCTGCGCGAGACGGTGGCCCCGGCCCTGTGAATCGTGAGCCGCATCCGCATCGATCCGCTGGACGACGCCAGCCACGCCCTGCGCGATGCCGCCGTCGCCATCCTCTGCCGCGCCTTCGCCAATCCCGAGCGCTATAGCGTCGAGCGCATCGAACGCGAACTGGCACCGGAGACGTCTGCCGTCTTCTATCGCCGCTTCTTCGTTGCCATGTGTTCAGGCGAAGTACTCGGGGTCGGCGGCATCAAGGCCGCCGACTGGGCCTCGCATACCCACCTGCTCTACCTGTCGGCAGTGGCACCGGAATGGCGCGGCCGGGGCATCGGCCGCGCCCTGGTCGAAGCCCGTATCGACTGGGCGCAAAGCCAGTTCGCCCACGGCCGCCTGCTGGTGTCGACCGACAAGGTCAAACGCTTTCGCGAACTCGGTTTCCGGGAAATCCGGCACAGCCATGTCGATGGCCGACGGCTGATGCTGCGGCGCTTTTAGGGCGTGTTCGCAGTCAGCGGCGGGACTGCGTTTTCTGGCACGGGAGGGGCGCCAAGGCGTGAGGTGCAGGGAATGGTTGTTCCATTCCCAAGCCGAGCAACGCTGACGACCACCCGCGCCAGAAAACCCGTAGGGCAAGGGCTTGGCGCGGC
>JAYRUZ010000240.1:0-3162 GCA_041918795.1 Azonexus sp.
TCGACCGATTGCTGGCCAAGGCCATGGCGAAGGACCCGGAAAAGCGCTATCAGAATGCCATGGAGTTGGCGGCCGACCTGCGCAAATGTCGCCGCCTGCTGCGCGATGCGAGAAAAAAGGCCGAGGCCGATGGCAGCGCGTCGCGCCAGCGGGCGCGCCGGAGCCCTGCTCCGGCCAATACAGAAAGTTCGCCCTGGCTGACGGCGGCGGCGCTGGCTTCGGTAATTTCCATTGTCGGTACGCTGGTCTGGTACTACGGTTCCAAGCCCAAGTCCGAGGCCATGCTGGCCGAGGCGGCGCCGGCCGCCAGTACGACGCCCAGTTCTGCACCCGTGCCGGCACAGCTCGAGGCGAGTGCCGAGCCGAAAGCCTCGGGGCCGGAAGTGGCTCTCCAAAAGCCGGCGGAGGCTGTGGAAAATCCGCCACCCGAAGCTCCGAGCGATGGCGCATTGCGCCTGGCCATTGCGCCGTGGGGCGAAGTCCTGATCGATGGCAAAATGGCCGGGGTGTCGCCGCCACTGACCGAAGTCCGGCTGGCGCCGGGCAAGCACCGCATCGAACTACGCAACGGCGAATTCCCGCCGCACCGTCAGGTCGTTGACGTGGTGGCCGGCAAGAACGTCCGCATCAAGCATAAATTTCAGTGAGTCATTCCATGCGTCTTCCTAACCAGTCAGCCTTCACTCGTATCGCGCTCATCACGGCGAGCCTCTTGCTATGCGCTGCATGCGCGACTCAATCGGGTTCCAAGTCGGAGACCGGGGGCGAGCAGATGGCGGCGAGCGAGCCGGTGAAAGCCGCTTCCCCGGCGCCGCAGGCACCGACGAAGGCGCAGCAGGAGCTGGCGGCCGGGGTGGCCAGTTACGAGGATGGAGCCTACAAGCAGGCGGCCAAGCAGCTGCAGGCCGCCCTCGCTTCGGGCCTGGAGTCTGGCACCGAGCAGGCCAGGGCGCACAAATACCTGGCGTTCATGCACTGCGTCGGCAAGCGCCAGAAGCAATGTCGCGATGAATTCGGCAAGGCGATGGCGGCCGACCCGACCTTCGACCTGAGCCCGGCCGAAGCAGGTCACCCGACCTGGGGACCGGTGTTCCGCAAATTGAAGGCGGCGCCCAAAACTGCCAAGTAATTTTCCCGGAATGAAAAAAGGGCGACGGTGAAAACCGTCGCCCAAACCGAAACGCTAAAGGGTTAGCGTAACGCAGAGGATCGTTACTTCTTGCGCGGCGCGGGAACGTCCGTGCAAGTGCCATGCGCGACCTCGGCGGCCATGCCGACGGTTTCGCCCAGAGTCGGGTGCGGGTGGATGGTCTTGCCGATGTCGACCGCATCGCAGCCCATCTCGATGGCCAGGCAGACTTCGCCGATCATGTCGCCGGCCGACGGGCCGACGATGGCGCCGCCGATGACGCGATGCGTCTCGGCATCGAAAATCAGCTTGGTGAAGCCGTAGTCGGCACCGTTGGCGATGGCACGGCCGGAGGCGGCCCACGGGAACTTGGCGGTCTCGACCTTGCGACCTTCCTTCTTGGCCAGCTCCTCGGTGTAGCCGACCCAGGCCACTTCCGGATGGGTGTAGGCGACGCCCGGGATGACCTGCGCGTCGAAGGCAGCCTTGTGGCCGGCCGCGACTTCGGCCGCGACGTGGGCTTCATGCACCGCCTTGTGGGCGAGCATGGGCTGGCCGACGAGGTCGCCGATGGCGAAGATGTGCGGCACGTTGGTGCGCATCTGGGCATCGACCGGGATGAAACCGCGGTCGGTGACGATGACGCCGGCCTTGTCGGCGGCGATCTTGTTGCCGTTCGGCGCACGGCCGGCGGCTTGCAGGATCATGTCGTACTTGACGGCCTCGGTCGGGGCGCCTTCGCCTTCGAACTTCACATACAGACCGTCGTCCTTGGCGTCGACCGCTACCGTCTTTGTCTTCAGCATGATCTTGTCGAAGCGCTGCAGGTTCTGCTTTTCCCAGACCTTGACGGCGTCGCGGTCGGGGCCTTGCATCAGCGCGTCGGCCATTTCGACGACATCGACCTTGGCACCCAGCGTCGAATAGACGGTGGCCATTTCCAGGCCGATGATGCCGCCGCCGATGACCAGCATCTTCTCCGGCACGAAGCGCAGTTCGAGCGCCCCGGTCGAATCGACGATGCGCGGGTCGCGCGGGATGAAGGGCAGGTGCACCGCGGCCGAGCCGGCGGCGATGATGCACTTCTGGAACTTGATGACCTTCTTGGCGCCGGTCTTTTCCTGGCCGGTACCGTCGGTGACTTCGACCTCGATGTGATTTGGGTCGAGGAAGTGGCCGTAGCCGCGCACGATGTCGACCTTGCGGCCCTTGGCCATGCCGGCCAGACCGCCGGTCAGCTTGCCGACGACCTTTTCCTTGTGCGCACGCAGCTTGTCGATATCGACTTGCGGTGCGGCGAAGGTGACGCCGAGGTCATTGGCGTGCTGGGCTTCCTCGATGATCTCGGCGACGTGCAGCAGCGCCTTGGACGGGATGCAGCCGACGTTCAGGCAGACGCCGCCCAGGGTGGCGTAACGCTCGACGATGACCGTCTTCATGCCGAGGTCGGCCGAGCGGAAGGCCGCCGAGTAGCCACCGGGGCCGGCGCCGAGGACGAGCATGTCGCACTCGATGTCGGCACCACCGGCGTGACTGGAGGCGGCCGGTGCAGCCGCCGGAGCGACTGCTGCGGTGGACTGGGCTTTTTCGGCAGAAACCGGGGCGGCCGCCGCAGCAGCGCCAGCCTCGACCTTGATCAGCAGCGAACCTTCGCTGACCTTGGAGCCGAGCTGGACCAGCACTTCCTTGACCGTGCCTTCGACCGGGCTCGGCACGTCCATCGTGGCCTTGTCCGATTCGAGGGTGGCGATGGCGTCGTCGACCTTGATGCTGTCGCCGACCTTGACGAACAGGTCGATGACCGGAACGCTATCGAAATCGCCGATATCCGGGACTTTCACTTCAACCAGATTGCTCATGGCCATTCTCCCTTAGACGATCATGCGGCGCATGTCGGCCAGCAACTCGGCGACATAGACGTTGAAGCGGGTGGCCAGCGCGCCGTCGATGACGCGGTGGTCGGCGGTCAGCGACAGCGGCAGGGTCAGGCGCGGCACAAACTGCTTGCCGTCCCACACCGGCTTCATGGCCGA
>JAYRUZ010000241.1:0-3145 GCA_041918795.1 Azonexus sp.
GAACTGACCGCCATCGGCGGCGAAGAGGTGCAAGCCATTGCCGGCGGCGTCTTCTTCTCCGGCGAGTGGACGGTGTGCTACCGCGCCAACCTGGAATCGCGCCTGGCGACCCGCATCCTGTGGCATATCGTCAAGGGGCCGTACGCCAAGGAAGAGGATATCTATCGCCTGGCCGTGCGCCAGTTGTGGCCGAACCATTTCGCCGTGAGCAGCACGATGCGCGTGGTGACCACGGCCATCAAGTGCCCGCTGAAATCACTCGACTACGTCACCCTGCGCGTCAAGGACGCGGTGTGCGACCGCTTCCGCGAGGATCTCGGCGAACGGCCGAATATCGAGACGCGCAACCCGGATGTCAGCGTCCACGTTTTCCTGACCGAGAACGAGTGCACGCTCTACCTCGACACCTCGGGCCAGCCGCTGTGGCAGCGCGGGTTCCGCAAGGCCAGCGTCGATGCTCCGCTGAAGGAAAACCTGGCCGCCGGCATTTTGAAGATGACCGGCTGGCAGCCGGGCACCCCGCTGGTCGACCCCATGTGCGGCAGCGGGACTTTCCTGCTCGAAGCCATCCAGGTGGCGCTCGATCGCGCGCCGGGCCTGGATCGCACCTTCGCCTTCGAGCGCCTGAGACACTTCCAGGCGCTGGAGTGGGCCAACATCCGCAGCGCTGCCGAGGCACGGGTCAAGCCGGCCGAACGCATGGAAATCCGCGGCTACGACATCGACGAGCGCGCCGTGCGGGCAACGCGGCGCAACCTGCAGGAAGCCGGCTTCGGCAACCTGGTTACGGTCGATTGCTGCGATCTGCTGGAAGTCCAGCCGCTGACCGAGCACGGCATCATGGTGGCCAACCCGCCCTACGGCGAGCGTATCGGCGAGCAGGAAGAACTGGCCGCTTTCTACCCGCAGCTGGGTAGCGCGCTGAAGCGTTACTGGGCCGGCTGGAACTGCTTCTTCTTCACGGCCGACCTGCGCCTGCCCAAGCTGGTCGGCCTCAAGCCGAGCCGCAAGACGCCGCTATTCAACGGGCCGCTCGAATGCCGCCTGTTCGAGATTCGCATGGTCGCCGGGAGCAACCGCAAAGGCTGATTGCTGCGATGCAATAAGGATAATCGTTTGATCTTGGTCAGGCTTTTGGTCTGACCAATATGTAAGCATCTTTGTTTTCTAATATTAATAAAGAGGAGCAACAAGATGTCCGTTCAGGCACTTTATCAACAGAAGCGCATGTCCGCCGGCGACGCCATCCGCGTCGTCAAGAACGGCGACACGATCGTCGTGCCGACCGCCGTCGGCGAACCGCCCAGCCTGCTGACGGCCTTGTCCGAAGCGCGGCGCGACTTCCGCGGCGTCACCGTGTCGCAGATCCTGCCGGTGCGCAAATACGCCTATCTCGATCCGGAAACGGTCGATCACATTCGCCATACCGCCTACTTCTTCAGCGGCGCCACCCGCCCGGGCGGCAAGGAAGGCTGGGTCGACTACTACCCGTCCTATTTCTCCGAAATGCCGGCATTGATCGAGCGCGGCCTGATGCCGGCCGATGTCGTTTTCAGCCTGGCTTCGCCGATGGACGAACACGGCTATTTCTCGCTGTCGCTGGCCGCCGACTACACCATGGCCGCCGTCGCCAGGGCGCGCGCCATCGTGCTCGAGGTCAATCCGAACGTGCCGTTTGCCAACGGCAGCTGTCATGTCCATGTTTCGCAGGTCACCGCCATTTGTGAAAGTGCCGATCCGATCCTGGAAATCGGCTTGCCGAAGATTGGCCCGGTGCAGGAAGCGATCGGCAGCTACGTGGCCGAGATGATTCCCGACGGTGCGACCTTGCAGATCGGCTACGGCGGCATTCCGGATGCCGTGGTGATGCAGCTGACGCACAAGAAGGACCTCGGCATCCATACCGAGATGGTCGGCGACGGCATCATGACCCTGGTCGAGGCCGGTGTCGTGACTGGTGGCTGCAAGAACGTCAATCGCGGCAAGGTGATGGCGACCTTCGCGCTGGGCTCGAAGAAGCTCTACGACTTCATGCACCGCAATCCGGGCCTGGAAATGCATCCGGTGGATGTGACCAACGATCCGTTCCTGGCCGGTCAGAACGACAACCTGCACGCCATCAACGCCACCATGCAGATCGATTTCCTCGGTCAGTGCGGCTCGGAAAGCCTGGGGCCGATTCCCTATTCCGGCACCGGCGGCCAGTCCGACTTCATCCGTGCGGCCAACCGTTCCAAAGGCGGCAAGGGCTTCATCGTGCTGCCGTCGACGGCCAAGGAAGACACCATCTCCCGCATCGTGCCGACCCTCTCGCCGGGAACTCACGTGTCGACCAGCAAGAACGACATCAATTACGTCGTCACCGAATTCGGTGTCGCCCAGCTGCGTGGCAAGTCGGCCAAGCAACGCTGCGAGGCCCTGATCGGCATCGCGCATCCGGATTTCCGCGGTGAACTGCGCGAAGCGGCCAAAAAACTGAACCTGCTCTGAGGTCGTCATGCTGGACATCCGCCTAACCGAGAAACAACTGGAGCAGATCATCGAGGAAGCGATGATCTACATGTGCGCCTGTCCGGCCCAGGTCGCGGTGCAACTGCGCCATCTGCGCGAGTTGTACCGTTACCAGCAGAATTGCGAAACGGAGCCGGGCAACGACCCGGCGCCGCATCGCGAGATTGCCCGAGCCGCCATCGAAGCGCATGCGCTGATGGAGGATTGCCTGCTGCGTGTGCTGGCAATCGAAGGCTGGGACATGGAAAACCTGCGCATGCCCGAGGGGCTGCGCCGCAAGCGCGCGGAGATGCTTGGTCTGGACAGCTGACTTTCTCAGCCCAGGCTTCTTGCCGAACTGCGTATGCCGCCCGCGCCAAAATGTATGGCGGCTATCGCTGGCTAGAATTGAGGCACAGGTCAGCCTGTCAGCACCGTCGCACGTTACATCTTGTAGCAACTCGTTGACCGCGATTTGCCGATAATTCGACTATCTTGAAGTCGAACAAGGTGTAATTTCAGGTGTCATCATGAAAGCGACAAAATTCCTGGCGATACTCGTCGCCCTGACGATCGTTGGGGTCGGCGATGCCGCAGCCCATGGCCCGCGCACCCGAATCGGCGTCTACGTCGGGCCACCGGTGGTTTGGGGGCC
>JAYRUZ010000242.1:0-3129 GCA_041918795.1 Azonexus sp.
CGTCGGCGCCGAGATTGCGCCCGGTATAGGCCAGTTCGCGCGCCAGCCCTTCCGGGATCAGCTTGGGCAGACGCTGTAGCACACCGACATCGGCCACCATGCCGATATCGATTTCGCGCACGGCAAATGTCGCGTCGCTGCTGGCGTAACGCATGTCGCAACAGACCGCGAGATCCAGCCCGCCGCCCAGGCAGGCGCCCTGGATGGCTGCCAGCACCGGCTTGCGGCAACGCTCCACCGCCGTCAGGCAATCCTGCAAGTCGAGGATCAGCCGGCGCAGCGCCTCGCGGCCGCGCGCTTCGTCGGTATGGGCGACGCGCGCCATGACACCGCCCAGCATGGCGAGGTCGATCCCCGAACAGAAATGCTTGCCGGCACCGGACAAGACGATGGCCCGCACGCCCGCTGCGCCATCGGCCCAGTCGAAGGCCTGGCGGATTTCCTGCCACATGGCGTCATTCAGGGCATTCGACTTGTCCGGACGATTGAGGCGCACTTCGAGCACCTGTTCGTGCATGAGCAGTTCGATGGTGGTCAGGGTCGGCAGATTCATGGCAATTCCCGTTTCGGATGTAAAAATGCCGGCAGGTTCGCACCCGCCGGCAATCGCGCTTAAACGCTAGCGTTCAGGCTTAGAACAGCTCTTCGCCGCTCAGGCCGGCAATCCCGGCGTCGCCGGCCTTGACCGTCTCGGCGTAGGCGATGGCCTGTGGCAGGATCTGGTCGGCGTAGAAGCGGGCGCTGGCCAGCTTGGCGCGATAGAAGGCCTGGTCGCCCTCGCCCTTGGCCAGGTAGCCGGCAGCGGCCAGTGCGGCCTTGCCCATCATCCAGCCGCCGCTGACGGTCACAGCCAGATGCAGGTAAGGCACGGCCGCAGTCAGCACGCCGGACAACCCGGTCTTGACGTTGGCGGCCAGCCATTCGGTCGCATCCGTCCACATCTTCAAGCCGGCCCCCAGACGCTGGCCGATGGCCTGCAACTCGGGGTTGCCGGAAGCACCCAGGGCCTTGGCCGTGGCATAGACCTCGCCGAAAACGATCTTGGCAGTAGCGCCCTGGTCGCGCATCAGTTTGCGGAACAGCAGGTCATTGGCCTGGATACCGGTGGTGCCTTCGTAGATGGTGGTGATGCGCGAATCGCGCCAGTGTTGGGCAGCACCGGTTTCCTCGATGAAGCCCATACCGCCGTGCACTTGCACGCCAAGCGACGTGACATCGATGGACATTTCGGTACCGCCGCCCTTGACCAGCGGAATCATGAATTCGGCCAGGAAGAGGTCGCGCTTCTGCTGCTCCGGATCGCTGCCGGCGTGGGCGCGGTCAAGCAGGCTGGCGGTGTAATAAGCCATGGCGCGGCAGGCTTCGACGCGCGACTTCATCAGCATCAGCATGCGACGAATGTCGGGGTGCTTGTCGATGGTGACCAGCGCTTCGCCGGTCAGTGCATCGCGGCCCTGCTTGCGATCGCGGGCATAGGCCAGCGCGCGCTGGTAGGCGCGCTCGCCGAGGGCGATGCCTTGTACGCCAACGCCAAGACGGGCGGCGTTCATCATGATGAACATGTATTCCAGGCCACGGTTCGGCTCGCCGAGCAGGTAGCCAACCGCGCCACCGCTATCACCGTAGGCCATCACGCAGGTCGCGCTGGCGTGGATGCCGACCTTGTGCTCGATCGACACGCAGTGGGCGTCATTACGCGCACCGAGCGAACCATCGGCATTGACCAGGAACTTCGGCACCAGGAACATCGAGATGCCCTTCACGCCAGCCGGGGCATCCGGCAGGCGGGCCAGCACGAGATGCACGATGTTGTCGGTCATGTCGTGATCGCCATAGGAGATGAAAATCTTCTGGCCAAACACACGATAGCTGCCGTCGGCCTGCGGCTCGGCACGGCTGCGAATCAAGGCCAGATCGGAGCCGGCTTGCGGCTCGGTCAGGTTCATCGTGCCGGTCCACTCACCCGATACCATCTTTTCCAGGAAAGTGGCCTTCAGTTCGTCGCTGGCACAGGTCAGCAGTGCCTCGACGGCACCCGAGGTGAGCAAGGGACCGAGCGAAAAACCGAGGTTGGCCGAGCAGACCATTTCCTGCACGGCAATGCCCAGTGCGCTGGGCAAGCCCTGGCCGCCAAATTCGGCGGGCAGCGTAATGCCGCTCCAGCCACCTTCACAGAAAGCCTTGTAGGCTTCCTTCCAGCCGTCCGGCGTGCGCACGCCTTCCGGCGTCCAGGTGCAGCCCTGAGTGTCGCCGACACGGTTCAGCGGAGCGAGCACACCGCCGGTGAATTTGGCCGCTTCGTCGAGAATGGCGTCGGCCATGTCCGGCGTCGCATCGGCAAAGGCCGGAATCTGGCTCAGTGCGTTGAAACCGGCAATTTCGTCCATGACGAAACGCATGTCCTTGATCGGTGCGCGATAGTCACTCATCTTGTCTGTCTCCTTGGTCTTGTCAGAATGGGTTGCTGCACAACGCGGCCTTGGCCGCCTGGTATTCCTGCTTCATGCGGGCGATGACCTCGCCAGCCGGGCGTACATCGTCGATGGTGCCGACGCCCTGGCCGGCACCCCAGATGTCTTTCCAGGCCTTGGCCCCGGCGGCGGCGCCGAAATTCATCGAGGTCTTGTCGCGTTCCGGCAAATTGGCCGGATCGAGGCCGGCGGCAACGATGCTCTTGGTCAGGTAGTTGCCATGCACGCCGGTGAAGTAAGGCGTGTACACCACGTCCTTGGCAGCCGAATCGAGAATGGCCTGCTTGTAGGCTTCCTGGGCATTGGCTTCGGTGGTGGCGATGAAGCGCGTGCCGATGTAGGCGAAATCGGCGCCCATCGCCTGGGCGGCGAGTACCGACTGGCCGTTGGTGATCGAACCGGAGAGGGCGATCGGACCGTCGTAGAACTTGCGGATTTCACCGACCAGCGCAAACGGGCTGAGCATGCCGGCATGGCCGCCCGCCCCGGCACAGACCAGGATCAGGCCGTCGACCCCGGCTTCCAGCGCCTTCTCGGCGTGGCGCACGCTGATCACGTCATGGAAGACCTTGCCGCCGTAGGCATGCACGGGCGGCACGATCTGGGTCGGGGCCGACAGACTGGTGATGATCAGCGGCACCTCGTGCTTCACGCACAG
>JAYRUZ010000243.1:0-3121 GCA_041918795.1 Azonexus sp.
GCCAAGGCCGACGCCCTCGACCACCAGATCGCCGGCGACGAACGCCTCTATGGCCGCTTCACCATCCTGCGCCGCGGCAAGAAGAACTATGGTCTGGTGAGCTGGCAATAAGTCTTTACTGCCAGCCCTCACTGCCTCGCTGGAGGCGAGGTGGAAAAACGAAGCCCCCGGTGCTGCATCTGCAGGCCGGGGGCTTCGTTTTGGGAATCAGGGGTGCAGGCTGATGCTGCACCGTGAGGCCACGCTCCTATTGAGGCGCCTCCTCCTTACTTGGCGGCAGCGCGCGAACTACTGCGACGCTGCAAGCGGGGTCATACGCGCGAGAAACGCGGCCGGCGCATTTGCACCAGTCCGGACTCGGACAGTCCGGCAATTTCGCCGATGACCTGGTTGATGGAGTCGCCCAGCAACCACCAGGCATTTCCGTACGGCAGGACAGTTACGTCGAGTTTATTGCAAAGTTTCCGAGCTGCAGCTCGTTGTTGTTCCAAATTCATTCAGTCTTTCAAATATTGCCCAAACGCTGTCAACGTCTGACACGCGGGGCGGCGGCAGGACGTCCCTCGATCTGCCTGAAGGTAATGCGGCCCTTCGACAGGTCGTAGGGCGAAAGCTCCAACGTCACCTTGTCGCCGGCGATGATGCGAATGTGATGCTTGCGCATCTTTCCAGCCGTATAAGCAACCAGCGAATGCCCGTTTTCCAGCGATACCATGAAGCGGGAATCCGGCAGGACTTCGGTCACGACACCCTGCATTTCCAGCAATTCTTCTTTTGCCATGATTGGCTCCGATGAGGGGATAAACAGGGGGAAAACCCCCTTGGAAAAAAGCCACCCGGCCAAACGCCGGGCGAGCCTCGCGAATCAAGCAGCCTGGATGTTGCTGGCTTGTTTGCCCTTGGGGCCGGTCGTGATGTCGAACGATACGCGCTGACCTTCGGTCAGGGTGCGGAATCCGTTGGACTGGATTGCCGAAAAATGCGCGAAAAGGTCTTCGCCACCACCCTCGGGGGTGATGAAACCGAAACCTTTGGAATCATTGAACCATTTGACGATACCTGTAGCCATGTCTTGAATCTCCGTAATAAGTGCAACGGGGCGAAGCCCCGATTGGGGCGAATTCAAGGCGGCGAGGTACGAATGGGGGGATTGGCGCCGTAGGAATACGGAAACGAAACCGACTAAACAACAACACTACTTAAGTTCGCTGCGGTGCACAATACAGGTCAACTGACTGAATGGCAAACGAAATCTGGCAAAAATCCGCTTCTCTTTGCACTCACTTGGCGGCTCGCCGAGGGCCATCCACCGCCCCCGCGCTGAAGCGCCCCGGGCAATGCTAAAATCCGCCCCCTTCCACCCCGAACCGCCATGCGCCAGCTTATTCTCGACCTTCTGCCCGACAGCCCGCCCACGCTGGACAACTTCGTTGCCGGCGGCAATGGCGAGACGGTGGCGGCGTTGACCGGCTGGCTGGCCGGGCAACTCGAGGCCACCGCCTTCTGCCTGCATGGCGAGGCCGGTTGCGGCAAGTCGCACTTATTGCAGGCGAGCGGTTTTGCTTATATCGATGCCGCGCTCAATCCGGCGCTGGCCGGGGTGACGGCAGACGAGCCGCTGGCGGTGGATAACGTCGATGCGCTGAATGCCGACGGACAGGTGGCGCTGTTTGCGCTGTTCAACCAGATCAAGGCCGATGGCGGCCGCTTGCTGACCGCTGCGCCGCAGCCGCCGGCGCATCTCGCCTTGCGCGAGGATTTGCGCACGCGCCTCGGCTCCGGGCTGATCTATCGCCTGCAGGCGCTGAGCGACGAGGAAAAGGCGGCAGCCGTCGCCGGTCTGGCCAAGGAACGGGCGCTCAAGCTCTCGCCAGAAGTGATCGCTTACCTCTTGCGCCACGTGTCGCGCGACATGCGCACGCTGGCCATGCTGGTCGTGGCGCTCGACCAATACACGCTGGAACAGAAGCGCCCGGTGACGCTGCCGCTGCTGCGCGAGATGTTGCAGACCGACTGAGCGGTTTTTCGGCCCCGCTGCTGCGGTGCACTGCCCGTTTTTGCCAAAAACCCTACTTTCCTGCTGGCGTGCCGGCGCTCAGCCGAGCGGCAGACTCAGGCGGAATTCGTTGCTGGCCGCCCCCACCTCAACACCGATATCCCCGCCATGTGCCCGCAGGATCGAGCGGGCGATAGCCAGGCCCAGGCCGCTGCCTTCACGCTCCGCATCGAGACGAACGAAGCGATCGAACAACCGGGGCAAGGCGTCGGCAGGAATTGGCTGACCGCTGTTGACAATGGCCACCTCGGCCTGTCGGGCGCGCTCGGCCAGCCGAATGACGATGTGGCCGCCGGCTGGCGTGTGGAGGATGGCGTTGACCAGAATGTTGCCGATGGCGCGTTCCAGCATCAGGCGGTCGCCCTGCACGACCAAGGGCTCGCCCTGCAGCGTCAGGCTGACCTCGTCGGCGAGCAGGCCGTAGTAGTCGATCAGCCGCTCGCACAGGGCGCGTAGTTCGACCGCCTCGCGCTGCGGCACGACGAGACCGTTGTCGGCCTTGGCCAGGAAGAGCATGTCGCCGATGATGCGCGACAGGCGCTCGTACTCTTCGAGGTTGGAGGCCAGCAGGTCGCGATACTCATCCGCCGAGCGCGGCTTGCTCAGCGATACCTCGGTTTGCATGCGCAGGGTATGCAGCGGCGTGCGCAGTTCGTGCGCCAGGTCGGCCGAGAAATTGGACAAACGCTGGAAGGCGTCTTCCAGCCGCTCCAGCATGGCGTTGAAACCGCTCGCCAGCTCGGCCAGCTCGGGCGGTACGTCGGCTAGCGGCAGGCGTTCGCCCAAGCGCCCGGCGGTGACACGGCCGGCGGTGGCCGCGATGTCGCGCAGCGGGCGCAGGCCGTGGCGGGCGATCCACAGGCCGACGGCCATGGTCAGCAGGGCGGCGGCCAGCATGGCGAAACGGAAGTCGCGCTGCAGTTGAGCAAGGAAATCGGTGTGGTGATGGATGTCGCGCCCGACCGCAGCACGCAGCGGCATGCCGTCGCCGAGGGCGATCGTCGCGGCGATCACGCGCAGCTGGCTGGCGCCAACTTTGATCGTCCGCGGTTCATGCGCCGGCCC
>JAYRUZ010000244.1:0-3121 GCA_041918795.1 Azonexus sp.
GCCTACGGGCAGAGCTTCGCTGGTGCACTGGCGCAGGTGTCGGGCGAGTTCGACGGGGTCGTCGAGGAAATTCGCCATTCGCTCGAGTCGCTGCGCCATTCGGCCTTTTTCGATAACAAATAAAAACGCTTGGAGAAGACAAGTTGAAGACCACCCAGACGATCTTCCAGGACGGAAACCACAAATGGGTCGCCATCGTGCGCGATCCGGAGAAACCCAATTACCTGATCGACACCAACGAGTACCTGGTGACCAATGGCGGTCGCGGCCTGCTGCTCGATCCGGGCGGGGTCGAGGTCTTTCCGGCCGTTTTCTCGGCCTTGTCATCGGAGTTCGACCCATCGGCCCTGGCCGGGATTTTCGCTTCGCACCAGGATCCGGACATCTGCTCCTCGCTCGCCCTCTGGCTTGAGTTCAATCCGCAGATGCGCTGCCACGTCAGCTGGCTGTGGCAGAGCTTCATCCCGCACTTCGGCGGCAATGCCGAAACCTTTGCGCCCATTCCCGACGAAGGCACCGATATCTCGCTGGAAGGCCTGATCCTGAGCGCGGTGCCGGCGCATTACCTGCATTCTTCCGGGAATTTCCACCTCTACGACAAGATCGCCAAGATCCTGTTCTCGGGCGATGTCGGGGCGGCCTTGTTGCCGCCGGGGATGGATGGACTGTTCGTGGAGAACTTCGACGAACACATCAAGCATGCCGAGGGTTTCCATCGGCGCTGGATGGGGTCGAACGAAGCCAAGCGCCGCTGGTGCGAGCGCGTCTCGAGCATGGAAATCGACATGATGTGCCCGCAGCATGGGGCGATCTACCAGGGGGCCGATGTGCAGCGCTTCATCAACTGGTTCGATGAACTGCAGGTGGGCATCGTTTCTGCCTGACCTCGAATGATTTGATGGCAGTCAAGGCGGCGGCTCGGGGGCTGCCGCGAGAATGTGTCCATACTTTTCCCCGAGTGAGCCATGACCAGTATCCGTAGTTTCATGACCGACGATCATCGCCGGTGCGACGACTTTTTCGCCGAGGCCGAACAGGGAATAGCCAAGAAGAATATCGAGGCCGCCCGGGCCGCATTCGGGCATTTCCACTCGGCGATTCTGGCGCATTTTGCCAGCGAGGAAAAAACGCTGTTCCCGACTTTCGAGGCCAAGACCGGCATGAGCATGGGGCCGACCCAGGTCATGCGCATGGAGCACGTGCAGATGCGCGAGCTGCTGGATGCGGCGGCGCAGGCGCTGGCCGATGGCGATATCGATGAATACCTGGGCCAGGCAGAAACCCTGCTGATCATGATGCAGCAGCACAACATGAAGGAAGAGAACATTCTCTACCCGATGTGCGACCAGCATCTTTCGGCAGAGCTTGAGCCGCTACTCCAACGCATTGAACGCGAATTGAGCGAAGCATGAGTCACCCGAAAACCCCGCATGTCGTCGATGCGCGCTACATGGAGCCGCCGCAGCCCTTCGTGGCGACGATGGAAATGCTCGATACCCTGCAGCCCGGCGAGAAAATGCTGCTGCTGCTCTTCCGTGAGCCGCATCCGCTGTACAAGGTGCTGAGCCAGAACGGCCACGATTACGAGACCGAGCTGCTGCCGGACGGCACCTTCGAAATCCTGATCTCCCGCTGAGGCTGGCTGGATGCAGGCGCTGCTTTCCTTCGAAAAGGCACCGCCGCTGGCTGCGCCGCTGCGGTTCTTCCTGACGGGGCCACTGTTTGCCCTGTTGGCCGGCCTGATCGTACTGTTTTCCGGCGAAACCGCCTTTGCGTCACGGTGGACGCCGGAGGCGCTGGCCGCCACGCACCTGATCACGCTCGGCTTCATGCTGCAGATCATGCTCGGGGCGCTGATCCAGATTCTGCCCGTGGTGGCCGGGGCTAACCTGGCCCAGCCGCTGGCGATCGCCCGCCTCGTGCATTTGGGCCTGAGCGCCGGCGTACTCGGCCTGGCCGGTGGCTTCCTGTTCGGCCTGCCCTGGCTGCTGCGCTCGGCGGCAGCGATTCTGGGCGCCACGGTGCTGGTTTTCCTGGCGGCGGCGGGCCACTCCTTGCGCGGCGTGCCATCCAGCAGCCCGACCATCCGCGGCCTCAAGCTGGCACTGATCGGTCTGGCCGGGGTTGTCGTGCTTGGCGTCTTGCTGGCGCTGGCGCTGGCCAACGGCTGGCCGTGGCCGCTGATGGTGCTGGCCGACCTGCATGCCGGCTGGGGCCTGGGTGCCTGGGCCGGTACCCTGCTGGCCGCGGTGTCCTACGTGGTCGTCCCCATGTTCCAGCTGACGCCGGGCTATCCGGCGCGGCCGAGCTGGTGGTTTCCGGTTTCCGTCCTGGGCGGATTGTTCGGCTGGAGTATCGGCGTGCTGCTCGGGGAAACATGGCTGGTTCAGTTCTCCCAGTTGCTGGTTGGCGGTGCGGGTATCGCCTTCGCCGGACTGACCCTGCGCCTGCAGGGCAAGCGGCGGCGGGCTCGGGTCGATGCGACCTATCGCTACTGGCAGCTCGGCCTGGGGGCGAGCATTTTTGCCCTTTTGCAGCTGTGCACCGCAGCAGTGTGGCCGGCCGCTCCGGAATTCCGCTGGTGGACGCCGCTGTTCGGGGTCTTGTTGCTGGCCGGCGGTTTCGTGCCCTTCATCATCGGCATGTTGTACAAGATCGTGCCTTTCCTCGCCTGGATGCATCTGCAGAGCCTGGGGCAGGGCAAGGTGCCGGCACCGGCGATGAACAAGCTGCTGCCCGATAATGCGACGCAGCGCCAGATGTGGGTCTATGCGCTGGCCTTCGCGCTGCTGGTGCTGGCGGTGCTCCTGCCGGAATGGCTGGCGCGGCCGGCTGGCCTGGTCTTCGCCGTGGCCTGCGGCTGGCTGTGGCTCAACCTGCTCGCGGCCTTCCGGCGCTATCGCCAGCATTTGCAGGTGATCGCGGAACGTCTGGCGGCAGCATGAGCTATCTGGCCCTCAAGTACCTGCATGTCACCTGTGTCGTGCTGAGCGGCCTGGGCTTCGCCCTGCGCGGCGGGTGGATGCTGAGCGCTTCGCCGTGCCTGCAGCACCGCTTGGCCAGGGTTCTGCCGCATGTGGTCGATACCCTCCTGTTGGGTAGCGCCCTGACCCTGGCCTGG
>JAYRUZ010000245.1:0-3112 GCA_041918795.1 Azonexus sp.
CCTTGTCGGCAGCGGCAGCGGCCGGGGTCCAGTAGCCATCACGCCAGCACAGGCCGAAGCCGCTCTTGGCGACGACGTCGCGCTGGTCGATCAGATAGACGCGTTCCTGGGCGGTGGCAGCGAAGCCGACACCCGCCAGCAGAGCGATAACCAGAGACTTCTTGGCGATGTTTTTGATCATTGTTTTCCCTCGTTGAAGAAAATTTGAGAAACCTTAACTCCGCAACCTGGGGTGTAACTAAGCCTCCGGGCGGACCTCCAACTTATTTTGCCATAGGGCTACAGCCCTTTCCAAGCCGTTCTGGTCATCGCAGGAGAGTTTTTTGTGGTCTACGCAACACTTTCCGTCGACCCAGACGTGGCTTACCGCTTCTCGACTGGCGACATAGACGAGGTGGGAGATCGGGTCGAAGCAGGGGCTGTACTCCATTCCGGAGAGTTGAACCGCACATAGGTCGGCCGCCTTGCCTGGCGTAATTGATCCGATCTTCTCACCGAGGCCAAGGGCCTGGGCGCCGCCCAGTGTGGCTAAACGGAGTGACTCGTAGGCCGGCAAGGCACTGGCGTCGCCTGAACTGCCTTTGGCTAGCAGCGAGGCGAGCCGCAATTCACCGAACATGTCTAGCCGGTTGTTGCTCGCCGCGCCGTCGGTGCCTAGACCAATATTGATGCCAAGTTGTCGCATCTTCGCCACAGGCGCGATGCCGCTGGCCAGTTTGAGATTGGACGTTGGGCAGTGCGCGATGTGGCTGCCGGTTTCGGCCAGCAGTTCAAGTTCGTAATCGGCAAAGTGTACGCCATGCACGCCGATGAAATCCGGGCCGAGCAGGCCGAGTCTGTGCAGGCGGGCCAGCGGTGTCATCTTGTGCTGGCGCAGGCTTTCTTCGATTTCGTGCCGCGTCTCGTGAATGTGACAATGAATCGGCAGGCGCAGTTGCTCGGAGAGCGTCAGAATGCGCTCAAAAGTGGTGTCGGATACTGTGTATGGCGCGTGGGGGGCAAGGCAGAAGTTGATCAGTGGGTGGTCAAGGAAGGCTTCGCGAACGCGCAGTCCCTTGTTCAGGTAGTCGTCCGCGTCGCTGGCATACGAGGTGGGGAATTCCAGGGTGGTGATGCCGAGAACGGCGCGCATACCCAGATCAATGGCGGCCTTGGCAGCCGCGTCCGGGAAGAAGTACATGTCGTTGAAGCAGGTGATTCCCCCTTTCAGCATTTCAGCGCAGGCCAGGCGGGTGCCATCGAGCACGAATTGAGGTGAAACGTGCGCCGCTTCGGCGGGCCAGATGTGCTTCTGCAACCAGGTCATCAGCGGCAAATCGTCGGCCAGGCCGCGCATCAGCGCCATGGCGGCGTGGGTATGCAGATTGACCAGACCGGGAATCAGTATGTGTTCGTCGAGGGCAATACGGCGCCCGACCTTGTAACGGGTACGGGCCCGGCTGATCGGCAAGACGTCGATGATTTTTCCCTGATGGACAGCAACGGCATGATTTTTCAGGAGTACGGCTGGCTCGACCGGGGCGACCCAGCGTGCTTCGATCAACAGGTCGATGTGTTCGGGTGTCGTTGTCATGGAAATCGACGTCTTGGCTGAGTGAACGGCGTGGTAAACTAACAAATTACGCCCGTTTCAACCAAATAAAGTGCCGCTCCAAGTGGTGCGCAGAAGAGACATGGATCAATTCGCCAAAGAAACTTTGCCGATCAGCCTCGAAGACGAGATGCGGCGTTCCTACCTCGATTACGCCATGAGCGTGATCGTCGGCCGTGCGCTGCCCGATGCACGCGATGGCCTGAAGCCGGTGCATCGCCGCGTACTGTATGCGATGCACGAGACGAACAACGTCTGGAATCGTCCCTTCGTCAAATGTGCCCGCGTGGTCGGCGAGGTCATGGGTAAGTATCACCCGCACGGCGATTCGGCCATTTACGACACGCTGGTGCGTATGGCTCAGGACTTCTCCCTGCGCTACACGCTGGTTGACGGGCAGGGTAACTTTGGTTCGATCGACGGCGATAACGCGGCTGCCATGCGTTATACCGAGTGTCGCCTGGACCGCATTGCGTCTGATCTGACGGCCGACATCGACAAGGAAACGGTCGATTTCGAGCCGAACTACGATGGCAAGGAACTCGAGCCGTCGGTACTGCCGACGCGTATCCCGAACCTGTTGATCAACGGCTCGGCCGGTATCGCGGTGGGTATGGCGACCAACATCCCGCCGCACAATCTGCGCGAAGTCATCAATGGCTGCCTGGCATTGCTGGAGAACCCGGCAATTTCGATCGACGAACTGATCGACCTGATTCCGGCGCCGGATTTTCCGACGGCCGGCCTGATCTATGGTGTCATGGGCGTGCGCGAGGGCTACAAGACCGGCCGCGGCCGTGTCGTCATGCGCGCCCGTACGCACTTCGAGGATATTGGCAAGGGCGACCGCCAGGCGCTGATCGTCGACGAGATTCCCTATCAGGTGAACAAGAAGTCGCTGATCGAGAAGATCGCCGAGCTGGTCAACGAGAAGAAGATCGAAGGCATCTCAGACATTCGCGATGAATCCGATAAATCGGGTATGCGCATCGTCATCGAGCTGAAGCGCGGTGAGGTCGGCGAAGTCATCCTGAACAACCTGTACAAGCAGACGCAGTTGCAGGACACCTTCGGCATGAACATGGTGGCGCTGGTTGACGGCCAGCCGCGCTTGCTGAATCTGAAGCAGGCGCTGGAATGCTTCCTGTCGCACCGTCGTGAAGTGGTCACCCGGCGTACTGTCTTCGAACTGCGCAAGGCACGCGAACGCGGTCACATCCTCGAAGGTCTTGCCGTCGCGCTGTCCAACGTCGATGAGATCATTGCCTTGATCAAGGCGGCACCGACGCCGCCGGATGCCAAGCGCAGCCTGATGGCGCGCGACTGGCGCAGCCCGGTGGTCGAGGAAATGCTGGTGCGCGCCTCGTCCGACGCCTCGCGTCCGGAAGGGTTGTTGCCGGAATTCGGCCTGTCGGCCCAGGGTTATCGCCTGTCCGATGCCCAGGCCCAGGCCATCCTGGAGTTGCGCCTGCAACGCCTGACCGGTCTGGAACAGGACAAGATCGTCGGCGAGTACAAGGA
>JAYRUZ010000246.1:0-3109 GCA_041918795.1 Azonexus sp.
TTTTTTATCTGCGAATGCAGGGCAATCACCCTGCGTTGCGCCTATCAGAGTTCGATCTGCCGCGTCTTGATCGTGTAGGGCAGCGGGCCGGATTGGCTGCCATCCAGCGTGCTCGAACCGAGTTCGATTTGCGGCGTGAGCAGGAAGGGCAGGTTGCTGTTCTTGCCCGGCAGGCTGACGTCGGTGCCGACGTTGAAGGCGATCCAGTTCATTTCCCAAACGCCGAATAGCACCTTCTTCAGGGCGATCAGCTTGCTGTCGCGATCCGACAGGCCTTCGAGGGCGATGGCGCGGCGGACGTCGCTCGGGTCGACCGGAATCCAGCCGTAGCCGGGGATGTAGAACTCGGCACGAACGTGTTGGCCGCGCGTGGCGTCGTCACCATTGATGCCGAGGCTGCGGAACAGGCGTGACGGGCCGACGCGCAAGCCATAGACACAACGGGCGGGAATGCCGATGGCGCGGCAGATGGCGACGAACAGGCCGTTGATGTCGGCCGAGCGGCCGCCGTATTGGCCATTGATCAGTTGGCGCTTGACGTCGCCGGTACCGCAGGCGGGCAGGCTGGGGTCGTAGATGCTGTTGTCGACCACCCAGTCGAAAATGGCCTTGGCTTGGGCGACCGGATCCTTGATGCGGCCGACGACGCGTTCACCCAACTGGTGGGCAAGGCCATCGTTGGGGATCAGGCGCGATTCGCGCAGGTTGCGGCGCAGGATATCTTCGCGTTCCGGCGCGACGGTACGTTTGGTGACGTCGAACTGGCGGTCGGCCGTGCTGACCAGCGTGGTCATCTGCAGGCGGCCATCGCTTTCCGTCCAGTCGCAATGAAAGACTTCGAGGTCGCCATCGGGCAGGCGACGCATGCCGGCGTTGCTCGTGTTGCCGTTCCAAGTGTGGCCAAGCGTGCGCTGGAACAGCGTGTCCTGGTTGAGCGGCAGTGGCAGCCACAGTTTGGCCGGCGTGTTGCGGCCCTTGAGGTTCACCGTGGTCGTGATTTCAAAGGTTTTCCACTCGCTGGGCGCTTCCGGCGCCTTGACCGGCGGCAGGCGCGAGGCCGAAGTGCCCTGCGGCGGGCGTTCGATGACCGGATCTTCGGCGGTGTGAGTGACCGGGCCGGAGGGTGCCGGCGTGCGGCCGCGCACATTGCGTGCGTTCGGTTTGGCGGCCGGTTTGGCACCCGGCTTGGGCTTGGCGGCGGTTGGTTTGGCCTGCGGCTTGCGGGCCGCCCATGATTCCGAAGCGAACATCGACAATGCCGCTGCGGATGCGAGAAAAGTACGACGTTTCAAAAGTCTCCTCCGGCGTTACAACCCGTGGCTGAAACGAAAAGGCCGTGTCGCTGACACGGCCCCTTTGTTCTAATTGCCTAAAATTATAGCACGTCGGCCGCGTGGTCAGCGAGGCGGGAGCGCTCCCCTCTTTGTAACGTGATGTGACCGGAGTGCGGCCAGCCCTTGAAGCGATCCACCACATAGGTCAGGCCCGAACTGCCTTCGGTCAGGTAGGGTGTGTCGATCTGTGCGATGTTGCCCAGGCAGATCACCTTGGTACCAGGGCCGGCACGGGTGACCAGCGTTTTCATCTGCTTCGGCGTCAGGTTCTGCGCCTCGTCGATGATCAGGTACTTCTTGAGGAAAGTGCGGCCGCGCATGAAGTTCAGCGACTTGACCTTGATCTTCGAGCGGATGATGTCGTGCGTTGCCGCCTTGCCCCAGTCGCCACCGTACGGGCTGTTGGTCTCGTCGGTGTGGGCCAGCACGTCGAGGTTGTCCTCAAGCGCACCCATCCACGGTGCCATCTTCTCTTCCTCGGTACCGGGCAGGAAGCCGATGTCCTCACCGACCGGCACGGTGACGCGGGTCATGATGATCTCGGCGAAGCGCTTGCTTTCCAGCGTCTGCGTCAGGCCGGCGGCCAGCGTCAGCAAGGTCTTGCCGGTACCGGCCTGGCCGAGCAGCGTGACGAAGTCGATATCCGGATTCATCAGCAGGTTGAGGGCGAAATTCTGTTCGCGGTTGCGTGCCGTGATGCCCCACACGGCATTTTTCGGATGCGTGTAATCGATCAGGGTTTCCAGCGTCGCTGTCTTGCCGGCGGCTTCCTTGACGATGGCGGCGAAGCCGTCCTTTTCCAGCCAGACGAATTCATTGACCAGCAGCTGCGGGCAGAGCGGGCCGGTGACCTTGTAGTAGGTCTTGCTGTCCTTTTTCCAGGATTCCATGCCCTTGCCGTGCTTGTCCCAGAAATTGTCGGGCAGGGCGCGGGTGCCGGCGTAGAGGATGTCGGTATCCTCCAGCACCTTGTCGTTGAAGTAGTCCTCGGCCAGCAGGTTGAGGGCGCGCGACTTGATGCGCATGTTGATGTCTTTCGACACCAGGATGACCGGGCGTTTCGGGAATTTCTTCTGCAGGTGGATGACCACCGACAGGATCTGGTTATCGACCTTGGAGGTCGGTAGGCCCTGCGGCAGTTCGCCGCTGATGGCTTCGGTCTGCAGGTAGAGGCGACCGCTGGCCATCTTGCTGGAGGGACCGTAGAGGTCGATGCCTTCATCGATATCGACTTCGTCATGGGCCAGCATTTCGTCGAGCATGCGCGATGCCTGGCGGGCATTGCGGGCGATTTCGGTCATGCCCTTCTTGTGGTTGTCCAACTCCTCCAGGGTCATGATCGGGATGAAGATGTCGTGTTCCTCGAAGCGGAACAGACAGCTCGGATCGTGCATCAGCACGTTGGTGTCGAGGACGAAGATCTTGGTAACGGCGGGCTTCTTGGTGGCTGCGGGCTTGCGCGGCATACATGGGCCTTTGGTTGGGGTTGGAAATCAGAGCGTTTTCACGAAATCGAGTACTTCCTGGACGTGACCGGGGACCTTGACCCCGCGCCACTCGCGGCGCAAGACGCCTTTGCCGTCGATGACGAAGGTGCTGCGCTCGATGCCGCGCACCTGCTTGCCGTACATCATCTTCTGCTTGATGACGCCGAACACGTTGCATACGGCTTCGTCGGCATCCGAGCCGAGTTCGAAGGGGAAGGATTGCTTGGCCTTGAAGTTCTCGTGCGACTTCAGGCTGTCGCGCGAAATGCCGAGAACGACGGCGCCGGC
>JAYRUZ010000247.1:0-3107 GCA_041918795.1 Azonexus sp.
CTGGTCCACGACGACCTGCCGTGCATGGACGACGACGCCCTGCGCCGCGGCCGCCCGACCTGCCACATCGAATACGACGAGCCGACCGCCCTGCTGGTCGGCGACAGCCTGCAAACGCAAGCCTTCGAACTGCTTGCCAATCAGTCGCTGGGCGAGCCGAAGCAGCAACTCGAAATGATCGCCCTGCTCGCCCACGCCAGCGGTTCGCGTGGCATGGCCGGCGGCCAGGCGATCGATCTCGCCTCGGTCGGCAAACCACTGAGCCAGCCCGAACTGGAACTGATGCACGCGCTGAAAACCGGCGCCCTGATCCGTGCCGCTGTGCTGCTCGGCGCGCTGTGCGGCGAACCGCTCAGCGCCGAAGCGCGCAACAATCTCGACCGCTTCGCCAAGCGTGCCGGCCTGCTCTTCCAGGTGGTCGACGACATCCTCGACTGCACTGCCAGCACGGCCACCCTGGGCAAGACCGCCGGCAAGGACGAAGCGGCCGACAAACCGACCTATGTCAGCCTGCTCGGCCTGGAGCGCGCCCGCAGCTACGCCGAAGAACTGCGCAGCGAAGCGCTGGCCTCGCTCTCCTGCTTCGGCGAACGCGCCAGCCGCTTGACGCTGCTGGCCGACTTCATTTGCCACCGGCAATTCTGAAATGACCTTTCCCCTGCTCGACCGTATCAATTTCCCGAGTGACCTGCGCCAACTCGAGCGCAAGCAGTTGCCGCAACTTGCCGACGAATTGCGCGGCTTCCTGATCGAGTCTGTCGCACAGACCGGCGGCCACCTGTCGTCGAATCTGGGCACGGTGGAACTGACCATCGCCCTGCACTACGTCTTCAACACCCCTGAAGATCGCCTGGTCTGGGACGTTGGCCACCAGTGTTACCCGCACAAGATCCTGACCGGCCGCCGCGAAGGCATGAGCCAGTTGCGCATGCGCCATGGTGTCGCCGGCTTCCCCAAGCGTTGCGAAAGCCCCTACGACACCTTCGGTGTCGGCCATTCATCGACTTCGATCTCGGCCGCCCTCGGCATGGCCCTGGCCGCCAAGCAAAAGGGTGAGGACCGTCAGGCCATCGCCATCATCGGCGACGGCGCGATGTCGGCGGGCATGGCTTTCGAGGCACTGAACAACGCTGGCGTCGCCGATGCCGACATGCTGGTCATTCTGAACGACAACGAGATGTCCATCTCACCGCCGGTCGGCGCACTGAACAACATCCTGACCCGCCTGACCTCGAGCAAGACCTACAACGCAGCGCGCACCGCCGGTCGGCACATGCTGGGTTTTGCGCCACCGCTGCTCGAACTGGCCCGCCGCGCCGAGGAGCACGTCAAGGGCATGATCGCCCCCGGCACGCTGTTCGAGGAATTCGGCTTCCATTACTACGGCCCGATCGATGGTCACGACCTCGACGCCCTGATTCCGACGTTGCAGAACCTGCGCAACATCAAGGGACCGAAGTTCCTGCACATCATTACCAAGAAGGGACAGGGCTACAAACTGGCCGAGGCCGACCCCATCCTTTACCACGGCGTCGCCAAGTTTGCCCCCGACGAAGGCATCCAGTCCGGCAAGGGAGGCGGCAAGCTCACCTTCACCCAGGTGTTCGGCGACTGGCTGTGTGACCAGGCGCGCGCTGACAATCGGCTGGTCGGCATCACACCGGCCATGCGCGAAGGCTCCGGCCTCGTCCGCTTCGCCAAGGAATTCCCGGACCGTTATTACGATGTCGGCATCGCCGAGCAGCATGCCGTCACCTTCGCCGCCGGCCTCGCCTGCGAAGGGCTGAAGCCGGTCGTCGCCGTCTACTCGACCTTCCTGCAGCGCGCCTATGACCAGCTGATCCATGACGTGGCCCTGCAGAACCTGCCGGTGATCTTCGCTGTCGACCGCGGCGGCCTGGTCGGCGCCGACGGCCCGACGCACCACGGCACCTTCGACATTTCCTACATCACCTGCATTCCCAACATGGTGGTGATGACGCCGTCCGACGAGGCCGAATGCCGGCGTATGCTGTCCACCGCCTACGCTCACGAAGGCCCGAGCATGGTGCGTTATCCGCGTGGTGCCGGCAACGGCAGCATCCCGTCGACACAACTCGATGTACTTCCCATTGGCAAGGGAGAAATCCGTCGTCAGGGGCAGCAGGTCGCCATCCTCGCCTTCGGCACGCTGTTGGGAGCGGCACTCTCCGCCGGCGAGCAACTCGACGCCACTGTGGCCAACATGCGCTACGTCAAACCGATCGACGCCGAATTGATCGTTGAACTCGCCGGGAACCATTCCTTGCTGGTCACTATCGAAGAGAATGCCGTAATCGGCGGCGCTGGCTCGGAAGTGGAGCGCGTGCTTGCCGAGCGCGGCATCAAGGTACCGGTGTTACGCCTGGGTTTGCCGGATCGCTTCATCGATCATGGCGAACAGGGACAATTGCTGGCCGAACTCGGACTCGACGCTGGCGGCATCGTTAGCAGCGTACGGAACAAACTCAACCAACAATAATTCTTGAAGAACAGTCAATGACGACCCCGACCCTCAATATTCCCGACGTACAGAACTCCGCCGATACGCGCCAGATCGCGATCAACAAGGTGGGGATCAAATCCATTCGCCACCCGATCAAGGTGCAGGACAAGTCGACCGGCGTGCAGCACACCATCGCCATGTTCAACATGTACGTCGGCCTGCCGCACAATTTCAAGGGCACCCACATGTCCCGCTTCGTGGAGATCCTGAACAGCCACGAACGCGAAATCTCGGTCGAGAATTTCCCGACCATGCTGCGCGACATGGTCGTCAAGCTCGAAGCCGAAACCGGCCATATCGAGATGAACTTCCCTTACTTCATCAACAAGACCGCCCCGGTTTCCGGCGTGCAGAGCCTGATGGATTACGACGTGACCTTCATCGGCGATATCTGTCATGGTGAGATCGTCACCTCGGTCAAGGTCGTCGTCCCGGTGACCAGCCTGTGCCCCTGCTCCAAGAAGATTTCCGAACGTGGCGCCCACAACCAGCGCTCGCACGTCACCGTCACTGCCAGCACCAACGATTTCGTGTGGATCGAGGAACTGGTTCAACTGGTCGAATCCGAGGCCTCCTGCGAGCT
>JAYRUZ010000248.1:0-3081 GCA_041918795.1 Azonexus sp.
CTGTAGGAGATTCTATGGCAGTTGTCACAGGAAGCAGTTCTTGAGATTACCGTGTAGCACTCCAGAGCGGCGTTAAGCCGCATACCTCGGCCGAGTGCCGGGGGGCAGTAACCGAAGCCCATGCCCTTGTTGCATGGGCTTCCTGTTTTCAGGGGGAAGAAAAATGAAAATTCAGCGTCACGGCACGAACCGCCGTTATTCCGATAGCGTGGTGCACAACGGCACCGTTTACCTGGTCGAAGTGGCGGCCAATCTCGATGGCGACATCACTGCCCAGACCGAGAACATGCTGGCCGGCGTCGAACGCCTGCTGGCCGGGGCCGGCAGCGACAAAAGCCGCCTGCTGATGGCGACCATCTACCTGAGTGACATGGCCGATTACGACGCGATGAACGCCGTATGGGACGCCTGGGTGCCGGCCGGCTGCGCGCCGACCCGGGCCTGTGTGCAGGCGCGCCTGGCCAAGCCGGAATACCGCGTCGAGATCGCGCTGACCGCGGCGACGGCCTGAACGACCGGAGGCATCATGTTGCGCTGGTTGTTCTGCCTGGTGGCTTTGCTGGTGATGACGGTGATCGCCTTTTTCATCACGCCTTTTTTGCCGCTGTTCGCCCAGCCGCGCATGGGGCCGATCGACAACAACCACGGCATGGCCGTGGAGCCGCGCCTGCCGACCTGGCTGGCCTGGTTTGATACGCCGGACAACAGCCTGCTCGGCGACAACAACTGGAAGGCGACGCACAACGGCGATTACTGGTCGATGGTGCAGTGGCTGTATCGCAACAGCCTGTACGGTTTCAAATGGGGCCCGATCGCCGCGCCCAACGACGGGCCGCGCACCATCCACGGCGATCCGACGATCAATTGCAACAATGGCCACTACGGCACGATGAGCATAGAAAAGAAGCCGTATTGGCAATGGAAATATGTCGAGCCGATCGGTTCGACCGGCTGGTGCTGGATGCTCAATTTCGGCTGGCTACTGAACGACCTCGATCCGCCCAAGGCGCTGTTCATGTTCTCGCCGCGCGTCGTGCGCATCCACATCCAGCCGACCGATCAGTGCTGATTGCCCACCTCGACGTCGCAGTCGCAGCCGATACCGGCGGCGATCCAGCGGCTAAGCAGGCGGCGGGCGAAGTCTTCCGCTCGGCCGGGTAGCCAGGAAAAATAGCGGCCCGGGCTGTGCAGCAGACCGCACAGGTAGCGGCCTTGTTCGGCCGACCAGGCTAGCGCCGGGCAGGGGCCAGACGCACGCAGAAAGCGCAGGCGGGCGACCGGGCAAGTGCTCACTGCGCAGCACACGCCACAGCCGTTGCACGGCGCGCCGACCGGCGGTTTGGCCGGGGCGCTACGGTGCAGGTGGATGATCTGTTCGTCCATCGCGAAATGATGAACCTAAATTCCAGTATTTGTTCAAACGACAGCTTCCCTTCACCTGGAGGTCTGTCATGAAACGAGTGTTGTCCCTCATGCTCGCCGCGCTGTTCGCGGTTGGCGCCACCTCGGCCATCGCTTGCGGCGACAAGGCCAAGGACGAAAAACAGATGAGCACGCCTTCGAAGCCGAAGGCATAGGGCGTCTCCGCAGTCAGCGGCAGTCTCGCCGGGACTGTGGGCGCGCCCTAAAGCTCACTGCGTGCGTGAGAAAGGCTGCTCCGGCAGCCTTTCTTGCGTTTACGGGCGGCTGAGCAGTAGCTCGGGATCGACCGGTGTGTTGTTCATGATCACCGCCCAGTGCAGGTGCGGCCCGGTGACGCGCCCGGTGGAGCCGACGGCGCCGATCAGTTCGCCCTTTTTGACCTTCTGGCCTTCGCGCACATCGACGCGCGACAGGTGCATGTAGGCGCTGATCAGGCCCTGGCCGTGGTCGATGAAGACCGTGTTGCCGTTGAAGAAATAATCGCCGGTATTGGCCACGACGCCATCGGCCGGCGCATGCACCGGGGCGCCGGTGCCGACGGCGACATCCAGCCCGGCGTGCGGGTTGCGCGGCAGGCCGTTGAATATGCGCTTGAGGCCGAAGCGCGAGGACAAGGGGCCATTGGCTGGCAGCTTGAAGGCGGTGTCGGGCATGGCGTCGCTGAAACGCTGCTTCACCGCCTCGGTGATTTTCTGCTCGCGTGCGATGCGGGCGAGGTCGTCGGCATTCGGTTCGACCTTGCGCTTGTCCTTGATGGTCAGGCGCTGCTCCGGGTAATTCTTCGGGCGGACCGGAACAACGAGGCTGCGTTTGGCGGTGCCTTGCGTCACCGCAACATCGAGTTCGCCGGGCAGGGTGTCGAGCGGGATGCCGAGCAGGGTGTACCAGCGGCCATTTTCCGCGACGACGGCAAGCGGCCGGTCGGCCCAGCGGGCGGTCGGGGCTGGCTGGCTCTGCGGGCCGAGATCGAGCACGGAGATACCGCCGGGCACGGGGCTGTTTTGCGGCAAGGCGTGGACTGCTGCGGTGCACAGGCCAAAAAGGGCAAAAACCAGAAGGTGTTTTTTCATGTGTTGCGAGCGGCCCACCACAAGCGCAGGCGCAGGCCGATTTCGCTGGTGTAGCCGAGTTGGGTAGCCCGGATGTTGCCATCCGGGTCGATGACGATGAAGGCTGGCACGCCGCGCAGGCCGTACTGGCGCAGGATGGCGCCCTGGGGATCGGGTAGCGTCGGCCAGCGATAATCGCGTTCGGCCATGGTCTTGGCGACGGCTGCGGCATCGCCCGATTCGGCCGCGATGGTGATGACCGGCCAATCCTCGCCGATGGCCGCGACGTTACCGGCCGTGGTCCGGCAGATGCCGCACCATTCGGCCCAGAAATAGAGCAGTGCCGGCTGGCCGGGATGGGTGGCGCGCCAGGCGTTCAGGTCGAAGCTTTGACCATTGACCAGTACGCCGGCGAATGCAGGGGCCGGGCCTTGCACTGCGCCGCGCGTCTGCCACAACTGGAAGGCGATGAAGGCGGAGAAAAAGATCAGGCCTTCGAGCAGCCAACGCCGCCAGCGCGGCGCTTTTTCGCTAGGTTCAGGCGTCGGCTCGGACAAGGCTGAAACGGCTTACAGGCGCTCGGCCTTGAAGGTGTTGCACTGGCCCATGT
>JAYRUZ010000249.1:0-3055 GCA_041918795.1 Azonexus sp.
GTATCGCTGCTGACCAGGATTCCGATCCGTTTTTGTGCGGGCAACAACTGCCGGAGAAAGACGGCTTGGCGAGTCGGCGGTTGGTCCAGCCAGATGGCGGAAAGGCGCGTTTGCCCCTTGTTGCCGTATTCGGTCAACGTTTTTTCGTAGCTCTGGCGCGGAATCAGGGTGGCGAGGATCGGTGTGCCGGCATAGTTCTGGAGTGCCTGACGGAGGGCGGCGACGCCGGCAGTGACGACCAGATCGGCCTTGGGGATGGGCTGAACGATGGTGTCGGCGCGCAGGCTGGCGTTGATCTGCCAGGTCGAGCCGGCGAGCGCATTGTTCAGGGTGGACGAAAATTCGCTGTAAGGGCCACCGCTATCGCTGACGATCAGCGTGACGCCGCCGGCTTTCGCACCCAGCGGAGCGAAAGCGAACAGTATGGCGAAAACGCAGCGGACAAGGCGGAGCATCGCCGGAATATAGCTGTACGGCTATGCCATTGCAATTAGGGTTATCCGATATTCAGCGGGAATGCAGCAGATGCCTGATCTCGGATGTTATTTCGGCGACCGGCATGGCATAGGCGAACTTGCGCAGGAACAGCCCGTCAGGCCCGAGCAGGATCATGCCGGCGGAATGGTCTACGGCGTACTGGTCGGCCGGCTTGCCCGGTTCGCGAACCTTGGCGTAGCGCATCCGGAAGTTGTCGGCTGCCCGGCGGACCAGGGCGGGCGAGCCGGTCAGGCCGAGGATGCGCGGGTCGAAGAAAGCGGTGTAGGTCTTCAGTACCTGGCCGGTATCGCGCTCCGGGTCCACCGAGATGAAAATGGGTTGCAAGCTGGCCGCATCATTCTCGAGTTGCTTCAGGATTTCTGCCATTTCAACCAGCGTGGTCGGGCAGATATCCGGACAATAGGTGTAACCGAAGGCGATCAGTTGAAAGCGCCCGCGGAAATCCTCATTGGTGATGGCACGGCCATTGGGGTCCTGCAGCAGGTAGCGCGGCACGATGCCGCTGGTTTCCTCGGCCTGCAGCGAATGCGGCTGGGCTTGAGCGGCCAGGGTAAAAGCGGCCAGGCAGAGGGCCAGAAGAAGGCGGATCACCGGCTCGCCGGCGGGAAAGCCTTGGCTAGCGCAGCCTCGGCGTTGTTCAGCTGGGCCGACAACTCATTGGCCGCCGGGCAGGGTGCCTTGCCTTGGGCCAGGAAGGCCGCGCTGGTCGAGTTCTCGAAGGCTTCGCCATTGGCACGCGTCTTCGGTGCTCCGGTCTGCACCGCATTGCGTGCCCGGCTGCTCAGGGCCGGTTGCTGGCAGGCAAGCGCGATGCCGTTGACCTTGCCGAGCGCTTCGATCGCCACGGTGACTTCGTCAGCCGCCAGGGCGGGGGCGCTCAGGGTGGCGAGCAGGGCGAGGCAGGGCAGCAGACGCTTCATGGGCAGATCCTCCGTTGAGATAGCGCGATTATAGGGAGGCTGCTCCCGGCAAATTCTTTCACAGATCAAAAATCTCGAGCAGGGCGGGCAGGCCCTCGCTGATCGCGACCGGGCCCGGAGTCAGGATGATGGCCGATTTGATTTCATGCATTTTTCCGTGGCATACCGCAGGAATGGCCTGCCAGCCCGGACGGGTGACCACGCGCTCGGGGCGGAAGTGCTTGCCGCACCAGGAGCCGATGATGATGTCGGGCGCGGCGGCGATCACTTCTTCCGGCGTCGGGCGGCGATCCTTGGCCAGTGGCGAGCGGGCGCGTTCGGCGAAGACGTCCTCGCCGCCGGCGATCTCAATCAGCTCGGAAGCCCAGCGGATGCCGCTGATCAGCGGTTCGTCCCATTCCTCGAAATAGACGCGTGGCCGTCGGCCGGAGCGGGCGATACGCTCGGCGGCAACGGTGCGGGTCGCTTCAATCTGTGCCTCCAGTTCGCCGACCAGCGCCAGCGCCTTGGCTTCCGCCCCGACCAGGCGGCCGACCGTTTCGATCATGCCGAGGATGTCGTCGACGCTGCGCGTGTTGAAGGCGTAGACCGGTACGCCGGCCTTGATCAGGTCGCGCGAAATCTCGCTTTGCAGGTCCGAGAAAGTGAGCACCAGATCGGGCTGCACGGCGAGGATCTTCTCGATGTCGCCGCTGGTGAAGGCGAAGACCTTGGGTTTTTCCTTGCGCGCTTCGGGCGGACGCACGGTGTAGCCGGAAATGCCGACGATGCGCTCCTGTTCGCCGAGGGCGTAGAGGACTTCGACGGTTTCGGTGGTCAGGCAGACGATGCGTTGGGGCAGGCGGCGCATGGTTTATTTCTTCGGGCGATGACTGCGGGCGACGTCGAGGTGGGCGCACAGCTTCTCGGCACCGTCGAGGATGCGCGGTGTGTGGCGCTGCATGATGTCGGGGTTGATGTGGAACAGGTTGTCGCGCTTGACCGCCGTCATCTGCGTCCATTTGTCCCAGTCGTGCAGCCATTCCGGCTTGGCGTCGCCCATGCCGGTGGCGACGATGGCCTCGGGGTCGGCTTCGAGCACGGCTTCGACGCTGACTGTCGGCGCCATCTTGCCGAGGTGGCCGAAGACGTTGTCGCCGCCGCACAGCTTGATGGCATCGCTGATGATCTGCGGGCCACCGACGGTCATCAGCGGCGTCTTCCAGATCTGGTAGAAGACGCGCACCTTGGGCTTGCCGGCATTGGCCTTGCGCAGCGCTTCCAGGCGCTGACGGAAACGCTCGGCTGCCGGCGTGGCGACCGCCTCGGTGCCGGCCAGCTGGCCCAGGCGTTCGAGTTGATTCGCGACGTTTTCCATCTTGTTCGGTTGCGCGACATAAACGGTCAGGCCGAGCGCCTTCAGCTTGTTCACCTGATTCATGTTGTTGCCGCTTTCCCAGGCGATCACCAGATCCGGTTTCAGCGCGGCGACCGCCTCCAGGTCCACGCGCGAATAGCCGCCGACCCGTGGCAGTTTCTTCGCCTCGGGCGGGTAGTCGCTGTAATCGACGGTGCCCACCAGCTGGTTGCCGGCGCCGGCAGCGAACAGGCTCTCCGCGATATGCGGGGCGAGGGCGACGATGCGCTTGGCTGGCGCC
>JAYRUZ010000250.1:0-3050 GCA_041918795.1 Azonexus sp.
CACTTGCTGCAGGGCCTTGCCCTGTTCGGTCAGTTGCGGCCCGCTGGCCTCGGGGGCGGCCAGTAGCGCATTGACGCTGTCGAAGTCGGCGGCAAACCACACCCAGAGGCCATCGCCCAGGCCATTCACCTCGCCGAAGCCCGGCGCGGCCGAGAGCGGTACGGTGTTCAGGTAATCGAGCAGCAGGCGGCGGCGTACCGGCAGCGTTTCTTCGCCGTCGCGGTAGGCGCGGACGCTGGCCGAGATCATCTGGCGCAGCTTTTCCTGGGCGTCCGGCGTCACGCCGTTGGGCGAGTGGCGGTATTTCTCGATCTGCGTCGCCAGCGTACTGCCGCCGGGCGCATCGAAATCCTCATCGACCAGCCGGCCGATGCGGCCGAGCACGGCGCGAGCGAAACGCACCCAGTCGACGGCCGGGTTCATCTTCGGCCGCGTTTCGTCGAGCAGGTCGCGGTTTTCGATGAAGGTCAGTGCGTCGGCGACGCGCTTGGGCACGGCTTCGAAGTTGGCGTAGGCGCGGTAGGGGTAACGGAAACGGTAAAGCGTTTCGCTGCGGCAGTCTTCGACATTGAGGCCGGCTCCGGCTTTCTCGCGGTAGGGCGGGAAGTAGCCTTGCTCGATATAGTCAATCAGTGCAGGCGAGAAACTGGCCTGGCGGGTCAGCGCATAACCGGCGCCGTTCAGCCGGCTGGCAATGTCGGGCAGGCGGCGGTAACCCATGCGCTCGTCGAACGGGCCATGGGTCGGAAAACGGATCGATGGACTCACGCCGTCGACCATCTGATAGGTCAGCGTGGCGGCAAATTTACTGATTTCCCGCGCCTGCAGTTCGGAAGTCTCGATTTCCTCGGCGACCCAGAAGCCGGCGCCGGCCAGCAGGGCGAGAAGCAGGCCGCCGGCGATCCAGCGTTTGCGGCGGTAAAACGGTGCGTTGGGGCGCATGAATAACTGTTTGTGGTTGAAGCTTGGTCGTCAGTATATTGGGATAAATGGCCCACAGCCATGTACGTTGCTGCCGGGTTCGGCTGGTGGCCAGGGCGGGGTGGCCGGTAAAATGCGTTCTTTGCCCGATTTCTGCCCGCAATGACCACCTCTACCCCCTTCCAGATTCCGGCCGACCAGCTTGCCCCGTTGGCTAACGCCGAAACCCAGCGCCTGGCCGCGCGCATGGCGCAGGATGTCTTTGCCGGCGCCTTTCGTCAGGCGGTGCTGGCCGATGCCGGCGACGACGAGAAGGTGCTGGCCGAGGTCGGCGAGCGTTGCTTCAACTGGTGCAAGGCGGCCGGTAGCGACGAAGGCGTCGCCTTGCGTCTGGCACTGCTGGTTTCCGGCCTCGATCAGTGGGGTGTGGCCTACACCCAGGCCTTCAAGCTGACGGCCATTCCGGCGCTGAGCGCCTTGCTCGGTAGCCTGCGCGGGCGGCTCGATGCCAAGGGCGACAGCCTGTTCCAGCAATATTTCCAGCAGCTGGCCGAGGTCGAATTCGATGCGGTCGATTTCAAGGTCGACCTGCGCCGTGCCATCCACGTCGCCTTGTGGCACGCCATGATCGCCTGCGAGACCCAGGCGCAGGCCGCAGCCATCCTGCAGCCGCTGGGCAGCATGATGCTGGCGCTGGAGAAGCAGATGCCGGAGCTGGGCTGGCGCATGCTGGCCGATGCGCTGGCCAGCATCCAGATCGCGCTGCTGTCGGATGAATCGGCGGCTTCGGCGCTGGCCCAGGAAACGACGCAACAGCTCTTCGCTTCGCTGCGCCACGCCCTGCCGCAGGAACGTTACCAGGCCATCCTGGCGCATTCCGGCCAGGTGGTCGTGGCCTGGCAGCAGGCCAGACGCGCCGCCGCGCAATAAACAAAACGCCCCGGCGGGCGGGCTGCCGGCCGGGGCGGTGATCATTCAGGTCGTCTTAGTGACGTGGGCCGTGGCCGTGACCCCGGTCGTGATCGCGGCCCGGGCCACGATCGTAGTCGTCGTCGCGGCGGCGGTCATCGCGTCGGTAATCGTCACGGCGGCGCTCGTCGCGGTAGTAGTCGCGGCGGTCGTAGCCACGGTCGTGGCGTTCGGCGTAGCGCGGCACATATTCACGTTCGTACCAGCCATCCTGCACGAAATACACCCGTTCGCCGCAGGCGCGGTATTCGTGGCAATGCCGCTTCCAGTGCTTGGCATGGCCCGGCGGGACGCGCAGGTAGACCGGCGGGCGGCCGACCGGCACGCGCTCGACCATGATCGGTTGCGGGAAAAGCAGCGCCGGGGCGGGGAAGCCGCCGATATCGAGACGGCCGTAGAAACCGGGTTGGCCGATGCTGACCGAGACCTGCGCCTGGGCGGCGAAGGCGGCAGCAGCCAAGGCGGCGGCTAGCAGAATGCGTTTCATGATTCTCTCCTGGGAATTGTTGTCTGTGTCCGAATAACGCAGGGCGGGCCTATGTTGCCGACAGGGCAAGTGTAACAAAGGGTAAGCCGCGCCTCGGCTCGCGACCAGATAGACCTGCCGCGCGCCGGTCGGCAGGGTAAAATCGCCGCACTATGAATTGGCCCGCTTTCAAGGAAAAAATCGATCTCTACGAAAAACTGATGCGGCTCGACAAGCCGATCGGCATCCTGCTGCTGCTCTGGCCGACGCTGTGGGCGCTGTGGTTGTCCTCGCTCGGTCGGCCGAACTGGGTGATCGTGTGGATCTTCTGCCTCGGTACCGTGCTGATGCGTTCGGCCGGTTGTGTCATCAACGACTACGCCGACCGCGATTTCGACAAGCACGTCGAGCGCACCAGGGAGCGCCCGCTGACCGCCGGGCGGGTGACGACCAAGGAGGCGCTGGCGCTGTTCGCGGTGCTGTCGCTCTGTTCCTTCGCGCTGGTGCTGGCGCTGGGTAATACGCTGGTGATCTGGCTCTCCGTGCCGGCGCTTTTCCTGGCCGCCAGCTACCCGTTTACCAAGCGCTTTTTCGCCATCCCGCAGGCCTACCTCGGCATCGCTTTCGGCTTCGGCATCCCGATGGCCTATGCGGCGCATCTCGATTCGGTGCCGGGCGAGGCCTGGTGGCTGTT
>JAYRUZ010000251.1:0-3029 GCA_041918795.1 Azonexus sp.
GGCGACGAAAGTAGCGCGCCGCGCCTGTTGCTGCATGCACAGACCCTGGCTTTTCCGCACCCGCTGACCGGCGAAACGGTCAACTTCCGCGCCGCCGCCGAATTCTGATCCCGCCGGCCCGGCAAAGCCGTATAATCCGCGCGTTTTCAACCCTTTAGCGCGTATTCACGGCCCCGCCATGCTGATCTGGTTCGTCGTCCTCTACCTGCTCGTCTCCATCGGTATCGGCCTGTTCGCGGCGACCCGCGTGCATAGCGCCAAGGACTTCGCCGTGGCCGGCCGCCACCTGCCGCTGCCGGTCGTCACCGCCACCGTGTTCGCCACCTGGTTCGGCGCCGAAGCGGTATTCGGGGTTTCCGCCACCTTCGTCAAGGAAGGCCTGCGCGGCGTCGTCGCCGATCCCTTCGGCTCCTCGCTGTGCCTGATCATCGCCGGCTTTTTCTTCGCCCATAAGCTGTACAAGCTGAACATCCTGACCTTGGGCGACTATTTCCGCCTGCGCTACAACCGCACGGTCGAGGTGCTGACCACGCTGTGCATCGTCGCCAGCTACCTGGGCTGGGTATCGGCCCAGATCAAGGCGCTCGGCCTGGTCTTCAACGTGGTCACCAACGACGGCATCAGCCAGACGGCCGGCATGATCCTCGGCGCGCTCATCGTGCTCACCTACACCACCTTCGGCGGCATGCTCTCCGTCGCCATCCTCGATTTCGTCCAGATGGGCGTCATCATGGGCGGCATGCTGTTCATCGCCTGGATCGTTTCCGGCCTGACCGGCGGCGTCGCCCCGGTGATCGAACGCGCTTCGGCCGCCGGCAAGCTGGAGTTCTTCCCCGAGCCTGATCCCTGGAAATGGCTGACCTTCCTCGGCGCCTGGGTCACCATGATGCTCGGCTCCATTCCGCAGCAGGACGTCTTCCAGCGCATCACCTCGGCGCGCACGTCCAGGATCGCCATCTGGGGCTCGCTGCTCGGCGGCTCGATCTACTTCTGCTTCACCTTCGTGCCGATGTTCATCGCCTATTCGGCCACGCTGATCAATCCCGAGCAGTTCAACGGCCTGCTGCAGAGCGACTCGCAGCTTGTATTGCCGACCCTGGTCCTGCAGCACACGCCGGTCTTCGCCCAGGCCATCTTCTTCGGCGCCGTGCTCTCCGCCATCATGAGCTGCTCGTCGGCGACGCTGCTGGCACCATCGGTCGCCTTCTCCGAGAACATCGTGCGCGGCTTCTTCCCGCACATGGGCGACCACCAGTTCCTGCGTGTCATGCGCGCCTCCATCGTCTGCTTTGCTGCCATCGTGCTCGGTTTCGCACTGTGGTCCAACGCCAGCATCTTCAAGATGGTCGAGAACGCCTACAAGATCACCCTGGCCGGCGCCTTCGTGCCGCTGTTCGTCGGCGCCTTCTGGAAGCGGGCAACGACGCAGGGCGCGCTGGCCTCCATCTTCGGCGGCATCCTTTCCTGGCTGCTTATTGAAGTCCTCGTCGGCGAAGAAAGCCTGGTGCCGCCGCAACTGATCGGTCTCGGCGTCAGCTTCGTCGGCATGTTCCTCGGCTCGCTGCTGCCGCAATGGGTCGGCCGTCCAACGCCGCACGAGGACATTCACGCCGCGCTGCATCATCACGCCGCGGCCTCCACCCACCACGCCAGCGAAGGCACGCATCACCGCTGATTTTGCGCCGAGGCCAAGCGCAAGCTGACGGCAAGCCTCGGGACCACTAAAATCATGGGTATGCCGACCAGTCGACGTCCCATCATCCTCTCCCGCTACCTCGCGCTCGCCTGGTGCGGACTGGTTGTTTACGGCAGCCTGCACCCGTTCTCCGGCTGGCGCGACACCGGCGCCTCGCCCATTGCCTTCCTCGAAGGCGGCTGGCCGCGCTACTGGACGGTGTTCGACCTGCTGGCCAATGTCGCCGTCTATCTGCCGCTCGGCTTCTGCCTGGTCCTCGCCATGCACCGCCTGCCCGGCCGCTTCACCGCGCTACTCCTGGCCGTGCTGCTCGGCGGCGGGCTCAGTTTCGGCATGGAGACGATCCAGACCTGGCTGCCGTCGCGCGTGCCGTCCAACCTCGACCTCATTTGCAACACCCTCGGCACACTGCTCGGCGCCGTCTGGGGCCACATCGTCGGGCCGCGCATCTTCGCCCGCCTGAGCGAACTCGAACACGAACTGATCGCCCAGGTACCGCACGCCGAACTCGGCCTGACCCTGCTCGGTCTCTGGCTGCTCGTCCAGCTATCGCCCGAAACCCTGCTTTTCGGCACCGGCGACTTGCGCCAACTGCTTGGTCTGCCGAGCGCCGTACCCTTCGCCGCCGAGAGCTTCGTGCTGATCGAAGCCGCCATCACGGCCTTCAACGCCATCGCTGTCGGCCTGATCATCCGCCTGCTGTGCGCCCGCCTGGCCGCCGCCTATCTGGTCGTTCCCGCCTTTTTCCTGGTCGCCCTGGCGGTCAGCGCCATCGCCGCCGCCATCCTGGTCAGCCCGGCCGAGGCCTTTGCCTGGCTGACGCCCGGCGCCCGGCTCGGCCTCGTCGTCGGCGGCGTCGCCTTGCTGCCGGCCATGGCGCTCCCACCGCTGGCGCGCACGATGATCGCCAGCCTGGCCCTGGTCATGGGCCTGGTCCTGGTCAATCTGGCACCGCACAATCCCTATTCGCTGGCCGCCCTGGCGGCCTGGCGCCAGGGCCACTTCCTGAATTTCAACGGCTTGACCCGACTGGTATCGACCTTATGGCCCTTCCTGACCCTGCCGTTCCTGCTGCTGACGTTACGCCGAACCTAGCCTGGCACGCCGACTCGGCCGATGGCGTTGCCCGTCGGCTCGCCGTCGACACCACCGACGGCCTGAGCGAGGCGGAAGCGGCCCGCCGTCTGGAACGACACGGCCCGAACACGCTGGCCGAGCGCCCTGGCAAACCCGCCTGGCGACGCTTCGTCGACCAGTTGCTGGCGCCGCTCGTTCTCGTTTTGGTCGCTTCCGGCATCGTCACCGCCTTGCTTGGCGAATGGGTCGATTCGGC
>JAYRUZ010000252.1:0-2955 GCA_041918795.1 Azonexus sp.
CCGAAAAGCGCCCTGTTTCTGCTCAATCCACGACAGCGTCTGGTGCAGGTAGCTCAATTCGGCCTGCCGCCGGCCTGGGGAAGACTGTCTTCCGGAATGCGCGACGACGAGATCGCCATCGGCGAAGGGGGCGTGGTATTCCAGAGTACACCGGCCGGGCATTCGCCGCCATTGGACATCGACGGCGTGGCGAGCGATGCGCCGTGCCTGGTTCTGCCGTTGTGCGAAGAAGGGCGGCAGATCGGCCGCCTGCTGCTGTTCATCGATCCGCGATGGATGCCGGATGCGGTTGAACTCGAGTTCATGTCTGATCTGGCGAATGCCGTGGCCATGTTGGTGGCACGGTGCCTGGTCAACGAAACGCTGCGTGTGCGCGAGGTCGAACTGGAGGATGCGCGTACCGATGCCATCCGCCGCCTGGGTGCCGCCTCGGAATATCGCGACAACGAAACCGGCATGCACGTCATGCGCATGACCCATTATGCGACGGCGATCGCCAAGGCCATGGGCCTGCCCGAGGAAACGCGCGAACTTCTGTCTATCTGCGCACCGATGCACGATGTCGGCAAGATCGGCATTTCCGATGCCATCCTGCTCAAGCCGGGGCGCCTGAGCGGGGAAGAGTACGAGGTCATGAAGACCCATACCGAGATCGGCAAGCGCCTGCTCAATGGCGAGGATGCGCTGATCAGCGCGGCTCGCGACATCGCTGCCTGCCATCACGAGCGCTGGGACGGTGCCGGCTATCCGTACGGCCTGGCCGGTGAGGAAATCCCCGTGCTGGCGCGCATCTGCGCCATCGCCGACGTCTTCGACGCGCTGACCTCGGTTCGGCCATACAAGCATCCCTGGCCGTTCGAGGACGCGATCAATTACGTCATGCAGGAGTCCGGCAGCTATTTCGATCCCAAGGTCGTTCTGGCCTTCGAACAGGCCCTGCCCGAAATCGCGCGGATTCGTGAACTGTATCGCGACGACATCATCGATCCGCGACAGGTGGTCTCGCTGCCGCCGACGGTCTATCGCGAAGGCGGCTGGGTGGTCTGGGAGCCGGATCTGAGTGTCGGCATCGACGTCATCGACGAGCACCATCGCTATCTCTTCGACCTGACCAACGATCTGTTCGAGGTGGTCTCGCAAAAGCGCGGGGCGCGCGAAGTGGCACGTATCCTGAAACTGCTCGAACAATATGCTCAGGTCCATTTCCGGGCCGAAGAGCGGATGATGGAGCACCACGGCTATTCGGCGCTGGATCGCCAGCTGCATCAGCACCATCGTTTCGAGGTGCGCCTGAAGGAGTTCTACGGTGAGTTGCATGACAACCCGCTGACGGCGCAATTCGATGTCCTGGTTTATCTGCGCGACTGGCTGGTGGCACATATCCGCTATGAAGACGCTCAGTTGCGGGAATTGTCCGCCGCGCCGGCCTGAGGCCGGAGACAATCTGACGGCTGCGGTGCACCGGCCAAAATGGCCAAAAATGCTGTCTCCGATTCCAGGGTGGTGGTTCAGCAACTGCTAATTTTCTGACTCGTGCTAATGTAAGGATGTGCAACCGATTGCACTCCGCTACATCGACTAGAACCTTCAGTTTGCAGGCATGGATATCAGGAAAACCGTAGCCGGCTATCACCGGCAGATCGTCAGGATCGTCGTCATCTACGTCGTTTTTGCCGCGACCTGGATTCTGCTGTCCGACGCCGCGGTCCAATGGCTGATTCCCGACCACGACCAGTGGATACGCCTGAGCATGTTCAAGGGCTGGCTGTTCGTCGGCGTCACGGCGCTACTGCTCTATCTGTTGATGCGCCGCCTGTGGCGGCAGCTTTCGCTGGCACTCGATGCACGCATGCAGGCGCTCAACCTGCTTGAAGCAATTACCGACAGTTCGAGCGATGCCATCTTTGCCAAGGACCCGGCCGGGCACTACCTCCTGTTCAACAAGGCGGCCGGACGTTTTGTCGGCAAGGCGCCGGCCGAGGTAATCGGCCACGATGACATGAGCCTTTTCCCGGCCGAGCAGGCAAGCATGCTGATCGAGCTCAACCGGCGCATCCTGGCCGAGCGTCGTCAGGTCCAGCAGGTCGAAGAGCTGGAAACGGCTGCCGGTCCGCGTATTTTCCTGGCGACCAAGGGGCCGATCGTCGATGTCCAGGGCGAGTTGCTCGGTACTTTCGGCATCTCGCGCGACATTACCGAGCAGCGCCAGGCGGAAAACGAGCTGCGCGCCATGAATGACCGCCTGCAACTCTTCATCGAACACGCGCCGGTGGCGCTCGCCATGTTCGATCGCGAAATGCATTACCTGGCCGTGAGCAGCCGCTGGCGCGACGATTACGGCTTGGGCGACCAGGAAATCATCGGTCATTCGCATTACGAGATTTTTCCGGAAATCAACGAGGCCTGGCGCAGCATCCACCAACGCGGCCTGGCCGGAGAACTGGTGCGTTCGGACGAAGATTGCTTCGACCGTCTCGATGGCACTCGTCAGTGGCTGCGCTGGGAAGTCAGGCCCTGGCGGGGGGCCTCGGGTGAGGTGGGCGGCATCCTGCTCTTTTCCGAAGACATTACCGCGCGTCGCCAGATGAGCGAGGAATTGGAGCAGCATCGCCAACATCTGGAAGAGCTCGTCGAACGCCGCACCGAGGAACTGGCCGTCGCCAAGCAGGCAGCGGAAAGCGCCAGCGTGGCGAAGAGCACTTTCCTGGCCAACATGAGCCACGAAATCCGTACGCCGATGAATGCCATCCTCGGCTACGCCCGCCTGCTCAAGCGCAGCGAGTTGAGTACGGAGCAGGGCGAACGCATCGACAAGATCGACGAGGCGGGCAAGCACCTGCTGCTGATCATCAACGATATCCTCGACATCTCGAAAATCGAGGCGGGAAAACTGGTGTTGGAACAGACCGATTTCCCGCTCAGCGGCGTCCTGGATCATGTCCGCTCGCTGATCAC
>JAYRUZ010000253.1:0-2951 GCA_041918795.1 Azonexus sp.
GCCCGCCTGTTCATCATGTTCGCCTCGCCGCCCGACCAGTCGCTGGAATGGTCGGATGCCGGCGTCGAAGGCGCCTTCCGCTTCCTGCGTCGCTTGTGGAAGCTGGTGCATGACCATGTCCAGGGCGGCCTCGTCGCCGCTTCGGCCTCGAACGACGGCCTGTCCGCCGCCCAGGCCGACCTGCGCCGCAAGCTGCACCAGACCATGGGCAAGGTCGCCGACGACTACGGCCGCCGCAAGCAGTTCAACACTGCCATCGCCGCCGTGATGGAATTGCTCAATGCCTACGACAAGACCGATCTGGCCGATGCCGCCGGCCGTGCCCTGGCCCAGGAAGTACTGGAATCGGCCACGCTGCTGCTCTTCCCGATCGTCCCGCACATCGGCCAGGCGCTCTACGCCGAACTGAAGCCGGGTGCCGACGCCGGTCTCGCTGCCTTCCCGAAAGCCGATGCGGCCGCGCTGAAGCAGGACGAGATCGAGCTGATGGTGCAGGTCAACGGCAAGCTGCGCGGCTCCGTCCGCGTGCCGGCCGAAGCCGACAAGGCTGCCATCGAGGCGGCGGCGCTGGCCACCGAGGGTGCCGTCAAGTTCATGGAAGGCAAGCCGGCGAAGAAGGTCGTCGTCGTGCCGGGTCGCCTGGTCAATATCGTCGTTTAAGGAAATCGGATGCGCTTCCTGCTCGCCCTGATCGTCGCCGCCGCCCTCGCCGGGTGCGGCTTCCACCTGCGCGGCTCGGGAAGCGCCCAGATGCCGTACAAGACCATGTACATCGCGCTGCCTGACACGGCCGAGGTCAATATCTGGCTGCAGCGCTACATCAAGGCCAGCGGCAACACGACCATCGTCGAGGACGCCAAGGAAGCCGAAGCCGTCTTCCAGCAATTGGCCGACAGCCGCCTGAAAACCATCCTGTCGGTCAATGCCCAGGGCCGTGTGCGGGAATACCGCCTGCAGCTCAACTACCGCTTCCAGGTAGTCAACGCCAAGGGCCAGGTGCTGGTCCGTCCGAACGAAGTCAGCCTGTCGCGCGACATCACCTTCGACGACTCCAACATCCTGGCCAAGGATCTGGAAGAAGGACTGCTCTGGCGCGACATGAACAACGACCTGGTCAACCAGATCATGCGCCGGCTGACCATCGTCAAGCCGAGGAATCCGGACCTCGAAGAAGACGACGAATAATGCTGCTGAAGGGTGAGCAACTCGCCGCGCATCTCGAGCGCGACCTGCGACCGCTGTACGTGCTGTACGGCGACGAACCCCTGCTCGTCCTCGAAGCGGCCGACATCATCCGGGCCAAGGCGCGGAACAGCGGTTACAGCGAACGCGAAGTGCTGACCGTGCTGCCCCAGTTCGACTGGGGCGCCTTGCTGGCGGCCGGCGGCAACATGTCGCTGTTCGGTGATCGCAAGCTGATCGACCTGCGCATCCCCAATGGCAAGCCGGGCAAGGAAGGCAGCGCGGCGCTGCAGGCCTGGTGCCAGAATCTGTCGTCCGACACGATGCTGTTGATCACGCTACCGGAACTCGACTGGAAAGAGGAAAAGGCCGCCTGGTTCACCACGCTGGTCAATGCCGGCGTCACCATCAAGCTCAATGCGCCGCCGCTGGCCGAGCTGCCGGGCTGGATCGCCGGCCGTCTGCGCCGCCAGCAACAGAGCGCCGACATCGACAGCCTGAAATTCATCGCCGAGCGGGTCGAGGGCAACCTGCTGGCCGCCCATCAGGAAATCCAGAAACTCGGCCTGCTCTACCCGGCCGGACAACTGAGCATGGAACAGATTCGCGATGCCGTGCTCAACGTCGCCCGCTACGATATCGACGGACTGCGCGAAGCGCTGCTGGCCGGCGATCTCGCCCGCCTGAACCGGACACTGGAAGGCCTGATGCAGGAGGGCGAAGCGCCGCCGCTGGTGCTGTGGGCGATGACCGAGGAAATCCGCGCCCTGACCGGCATCCGCAGCGGGCTCGATGCCGGCCGCTCAAGCGACCAGCTATTCAAGGAAGCCAAGGTCTGGGGACCACGCCAGGTGCCGGTGAAAAAAGCCCTGCAACGCCTGTCCACCGCAGCACTAGAGGAAGCGCTGCGCCATGCCGGCCGGATCGATCGCCTGGCCAAGGGCATCGGCCAGGGCAACATCTGGGAAGAGTTCCTCCGCCTCGGTTTGCGGCTCTGTTTCAAACCACCCACTTCGTCTACCGGTAGATAGCCATGCCTCGCCGTCGCCTGAACCTGACCCTGATTGCTCTCGGATTGTTCGGCGGCACTGCCGCTAGCGCAGCCGGCGGTGATCTGCGTACCCTGCTCCCGCTATCGCTCGAGGAACTGATCGCCACCCCGGTCGTTACCGCCTCGCGCCACGCGGAATTGCGCGAACAGACGCCGGCTCACGTGATGGTCGTTACCCGCGAGCAGATTCGCGACCGGCGCTACAAGAACCTGGCCGACCTGCTCGAAGACCTGCCCGGCGTCGATTTCCAGCGCGGCACCCGCTCTTCGCAATACAACAACTTCGTCTTCCAGGGCCACGTCAGCAACAACAAGCTGCTGATCATGCTCGACGGCGTACGCATCGACCACCCGGCCGGCGGCAAGCTGCCGATCGCCGAAAATTTCTCGCTCTATTTCGCCAAGCAGGTGGAGGTACTCTACGGCCCGGCCGCTGCCCTCTACGGTGCCGATGCCGCAGCCGGTGTAATCAACATCATTACCGAGAAGAAGGAAAGCCTGGGCGGCAGCATCGCGCTCGGCGCCGGCAGCTTCGAAACCTACGACGGCAACTTCATGGTGGGCGGCAAACTGGCCGAGCGCGTTTCGCTCAGCGTCGGTTCGCATCAACAGCGCAGCGACCGGGCGGACCTCGACAAGTACTATTCTGCCGATTACCCCAAGGTCAACGCCAAGACCTTCGCGGGCGCCACAGCCATCCCGGCCAGCCAGCGCGAGG
>JAYRUZ010000254.1:0-2949 GCA_041918795.1 Azonexus sp.
CGCGCCACGGCCTTGAGCAGGATATTTTCCAGCCAGCCGGGGATTTCGGTACGCCAGCGGGTCGGGCGTTCCGGCTCGGCGAATTTCGGCTTCTGGAAAGGCTCGATCTCGCCGTAGGGGTATTTGCGCGTCAGCAGGTGGTAGAGCACGACGCCGGCGCTGTAGAGGTCGAAGCCCTTCTCCGGCGCGGCGCCTTCGAACAGTTCGGGCGCCATGTAGGACGGCGTGCCGGCCGGGCCGGGCACCTCGCCCGGTTTGAGTTCGGCCAGGCTCAGGGCGACGCCGAGGTCGAGGATGCGCAGCACGCCATCCTGGCCGAGGTGCAGGTTATCGGTCTTGATGTCGCGGTGCAGGATGTCGAGCCGGTGCAGCGTGGCGATGCCCTTGAGCAGCGCGACGCCGAGGCGAACGACATCGCCGACCGGGAAATGCTGGTCGGCATCGAGCCGCGCCTGCAAGGTCGCCCCCGCATGCCAGGTCATCAGGTAATAGAGGCAGCTGCGCTGCTCGTGCGGCACGATCTGCGGGAAGCACGGCGAAATCGCCCGGCGGGCGCGCCAGGCTTCCATCAGCAGGCCGGCGATGGCTGGCGCGTCGCCTTCCAGCATCGGTTGAAGGGTTTTGAGGACGAGCGGCTGGCCGTTGCGCGGGTTGCGCACGCGGTAGAGCAGCGTCTCGCGCGCATCGTGCAGGATGTCCTCGATCACCAGCCCGTCGACTTCCTCGCCGACCTTGAACTTGCGCGGCACCGGCAGGTGCGCTTCGCTCTCCAGGCTGTCGCGCAGGTTGGCCGTGGGCAGCGCCAGCACATCGACGACCACGGCCGTCGCGTTGTCGTGCCCGCCCTGCGCCACCGCCAGGCTGGTCAGCGCGGCGGCGGCCGCCTGCGGCTCGGGGTGATCGAGCAGCACTTCCGCCATCAGCGCATCGGGCAGTACGCCATAGACGCCATCGGAAATCAGCAAAAAACGGTCGTGCACCGCAAGATCGCCATCGGCGAAGTCGAGCAACACGCGCGGATCGAGGCCGATGGCGCGCGACAGCACGTTGTTCAGCTCCGGGTGCTCCCAGGTGTGGTCGACCGTCAGCTGTTGGAACTGCCCGCCCTGCAGCCGGTAGATGCGGCTGTCGCCGATGTGCGCCGTGTAGTAGCGCGTGCCGCGCAGCACCAGCGCCGACAGCGTCGTCGCCATGCCGGTCAACTCGGCGTTGCGGCTGCCCTCGGCGATGACCCAGCGGTTGAGCGCGGTGCACACGGTTTCGACCGCCCGCGGAATCGACCAGGTGTCCGGCGTCGCATAATAGTCGGCGAGCAGGCCGCGCACGGTGTATTCCGCCGCCTCGCGCCCGCCCTTGTGGCCGCCGATGCCATCGGCCACGGCGGCGATCATGCCCTTGTTGTCGAGCTCCAGCCCGGCCGGCGTGGCCACCCCGCAATAATCCTCGTTGCGCTCGCGCGGTCCGGTCAGGGAGGAATGGCCAACGGCAAATTCGAGGCTGGATGGCTTATTCACTTTGGCTCCGTGGGATCGGTTTCGCTCAAGCAACAGTAAAACGACAAACCGCGGCCGACAAGTCTGCGGCCAGACTATCCAGCCGTGCGACCTGCTGGGAATTATGTGCTGCGCTGCTGGCCACGTGTTCGGATTGGCTGGACAGGCGTTCGACCTGCTGGGCGATGTCGCGGCTGGCCGTATCCTGTTCGCTCAAGGCATGGGCGATTTCATTCATGGCACGAATCACATCTTCGGTAATGCGCTGCATTGAAGCGATTGCTTCGGCAGCCAGGCGCCCCGCCGCAGCGACCGAATCCGCCTGGGCAACCGCACTGCCGATGCTTTGCGTGACATCATTCGTATCGACCTGGATCGCGCTGACCGTAGAGGCAATCTGACGCGTCGATGTCGCGGTCCGTTCCGCCAGCTTGCGCACTTCATCTGCCACCACGGCAAAACCGCGCCCGCTCTCGCCGGCGCGCGCTGCTTCGATGGCCGCATTCAGGGCCAACAGGTTGGTCTGGTCGGCGATATCCTGAATCACCGCCGTCACCGAGGAAATCTCATTGGAACGCTGGCCCAGCGTCTCGACTTCGCCAGATGCGCTACGAACCAGATCGGTGACCCGCTGCATTTCATCCACGGTGGCCTTGACCTGTCCAGCCCCCTCCTCAGCCAAACGCTCGCCCCCGGCGATGCGCGTACGTGCATCGCCCGCCAGGGATGCCGATTCGGCAATGCTGCAAGTCAGTTCCTCGGTCGCCGCCGCCATACGCGAGGCGGCTTCGGCCTGACTATCGGCAACCTGAAGAATTTCCTGCGAGGCGTTCAACAGGTCGGGTGCAGCGCCCTTCAAGCCGGCTGCCGCCGTGTTGATGGCGCCGACCAGACCGAGCAATTCCCGCCGCATCGTTTCGATTTCGCCAATCACACCGTGGCCCGCCACATCAGCGCCATCCGCCGGGCGCAAATCGCCGGCAGCAATGCGTTGAACCCTCTGCAACGCGATGGCCGGCTCACCACCGATGGTGCGCAGCACATTGCGGCCGATCGCCGCCAACAGGAAAGCGCAAAACAGCACGACGGCGATAAAGGCGATCGTCAGCACGGTTTGCATGTTGCCGACGGTAGTGGTCGCCGACGATTCAGCCTGCAGGTTGTATTCCGTCGCCAGCTTGACCACCTGATCCACCCCGGCACGGTGCGTCCGGTACAGCTCATCGAGCTTGGCCAGGGCATTGCGCATGCCATCACGATCGCTAGCCTTCGCGGCCGGAATAAACGCTTCTTCAGCCAGTTTGTAGAAGGCCATGGCCGGCTCGTAGGAGGTTTCCAGCAATGCCTGGCGCAGCGCCGGTGCCAGCGGCTCTTTCAGCCAGTATTCGTGCCTCTCGCGGTATTCCTTCTGCAGTTCGCCGAAACGCTGCACCAAAGCAGGTACGGTTCTCCCATC
>JAYRUZ010000255.1:0-2941 GCA_041918795.1 Azonexus sp.
TTCGGCCAAGGCGTCGAACAGGGCATCGAGACTGAGCGGCTGGAAGGTCATCGGCTTTCCCGGAAGTGATCGGTATCGGCCACAGCCTAACCGTTCGCCGGGATCGGCTCCCTAACCGAAATCAAAATGCATCGTTCCGGCGCCGAGTAGCGCTCAAACTGCGACCAAGGTTTGCCGCCCGTACCATTCTTCACCGGCTTCGACGAGCACGGATTCCGTCGCGATGGCAGCCTCGACGCACAGCATATGCCGCCAGCCGTCGGCCGGCATGTCCGATATCGACGAACAGTGCTCGACCCACGGATTCCATACGACGACATCCGGAAAGCCCTGGCTCTGGATGCCCAGGCTCAGGTTGCCGGCCTGCAGCAGCTGCGGGCGGGCGACATCGCGGTAGATACGGTCGATTTTGCGGTCGACGCTCAGATGGGTACCGGTTTCGCGCACGACCTGCCGACCATTCGCCGCGTCGCAATAGTTGTAGCCATACAGCCCTTCGAGCGCCACATCTTCGACCTGAATGGTGCGCAAATAGGTATGCAGGGCACCGGTAAAGTCGAACTCGGAATCGCCGGTATTGGTCACGCACAATTCGAGATCGATGCGATCCGCTTCGAGCATCAGGGTCAATTCGACACGGAAGGCATGCGGCCAAAGGCTGCGGGTCGCCTCGTCGTCGCTGATCTCCATTGTCACCAGCGCATAGTCGTCACCGCTACGCTGGCTAGCGACCTCCCAGCGTCGGGTGCGCAGGAAGCCGTGATGCGGCAGGCTGCCCTGCCCGGAAAATTGCGGGAAACATACCGGAACCCCGCCACGGATAGGCTGGCTACCGTCGAAAACCGCCTTTTCCGAAAGAAACAGGCGCTCGCGCCCATCCGGCGTCACCCAGGACAACACTTGCCCGCCAAGGCGGCTGATCACGGCCGAAGCGCCCTTCGGACCATGCAGGCGAAGAGCTTCAGTACCGTGGAAATCGATGGTTTCAATGTAAGGTTTCATTTGCTTTGGGAATCACGTAAAGGTTGGGCCGGACATGCAGCAGTTCGACCTCGTGGCCGAGCAGGCTGACGCTGCCGCTGCGCCGATTGTCGCCGGTATCGCTGTATTCGAAGGCAAAGACACGGCGCAGGACAAGGCGCCCCGCCTCGTCCCGGGCCAGCCCGGTCGAGCGGCCGGCCACCGTTTCGTCGAGCAGTTGCAGACCCTCTTCCGCACAGGCGGAACGCGCCGCCTCAATGCCGATTTCCCGGGCTTTCAGGCCGTCCAGCCAGAACCAGGCAAGGCCGCCAAGGAGTAAAAGAAAGAGCAATTCGAGCAGATCCATCGGCCGAGTATACGAAAAACCGGTAATAACTCACAGAAAATGACAAAAAGATGGGAGATAATCGGCCTGCGTGCAAATTATTCGTTCAACATATGAACTCTCCATTGCAACTGTTCCGCGACCTGCTGCCCTTCGCCAACGATCATGCCGATCAGAAGGCGACAGCCAACGTCCACACCCTGCTCGAAGCGGTTAGCGGCCTGCCACCCCAGGAGGTCGTTGTCCGCCTGACCAGCGGCGTGCTGCCTGCCGCTGCCGGCCAGGCCAACCTGCACATGCGCTTCAAGTTGCTGGAAGATATCCGCCATGTCGCCGACTCGACGCTTCCAGTCCTTGAGGCCTACGTTTCGCAAGCCGTGCTGCCACTGCCGCTGGCGGCTACCACCTCCGCCCTGCAGGCCGACAACCTGATCAAGAGCATGGCCCATGCCTACGCCAGCCTGGCCCGCACCATCGCCAAGCAGCAACAGAATCAGGGGCTCAGTCACCTGTTCCACCGCGCCATCCAGCGTGCCATGGCCCTGGTCGCCCGGCGCCAGCGCCTGGCCTATCGCGCCTACGCCATGCCCTCGGCCACCTCGTGGCAGATGCTGCACGACCTCTACCGCATGGGCTGCGATCCGTTGACCATGCCACTGAACGGCGAAACAGCACCGATCGAACACGAATACATCGAAGCCCTGCTCTTCGCCTATATCGAGCCGAACAAGCTGCACCGCAGCGAACTGGACGAATTGCTGGCCTGCACCCGCCAATTGGCCGCCTACGCGGTCATCGCGGACGTTGCACCGGACACCCTGAATACGCGGAATAGCGAAAGCTGTTTCCTGGTCCGCCCGGACGAAGGTGTACCCGGCTCGCCCTTGAGCCGCATTGCTCCCGGCAGTTCGATCTTCGGCTGCCTGATCGTCGACTGCACGCAAGTGCTGGCCGCGCTGGACCGCAACATCTCGCGCATACCGGGCAAGACCATCGAGCCCGACCTGCGCGTCTCGCCAGCCATCCTGCAGGCCTTGCGCACAGCCATTGCCGGCAAGGGGTCGCGCCGTTTCAGCCGCACCAAGTTCCGGCCGCGCGGCGATGTCGTCGGCGGGCTGGCGCAAGTGGTTGCCTTTCTCGACGGCCGTGCCTTCTCGCGCCGCTCACTCGATGCCTTCGGACGTCAGGACGCGCGCGATTTCGCCGCCAGCGAATGGGCCATGGTGGATGAAAGCCCCGACGGCTTCCGCCTGCGTTTCATCAAGGGCGAAAAGTGGCAGATCGGCGTCGGCGACGTCGTGGCCTTACAGCCGCGCGAATCGAGCAAGGTACATGTCTGCCTGGTGCGGCGCATTACCTCGACCAATAATCGCCTCGAACTTGGCCTGCAATTGATGTCGCCGCAGATCAGCGTCGCCGAACTCGTGCTCGATGAGGCCCCGGGGCCACGGGTGATCTTCCTGCACAGTCTGCCGGCCTACGGCCGCTTCCCTGGCCTGATTGTGCCTCCCGCCTCGGTCCGGAGTGGCGATCGCGTGACGCTGCGCATGCCGGGCAGAAACATCGAACATCGCATCGGGAAATGCATGGAGGCCAACGACGGGCTAGAATTCTATGCCCTAGAACCGTCGCCTC
>JAYRUZ010000256.1:0-2932 GCA_041918795.1 Azonexus sp.
CGGCCAAGGTGCCTTTCGTCGGCGCCTTTACCGGCAGCGACGCGCTGCGCACACCGACCGGCCGTTATGTCTTCAATATCCGCGCCAGCTATGGCGAGGAAGCGGAAAAGATCGTCGAGCAGTTCACTGCGCTGAACGTCAGCCGTATCGCCGTCGTTTACCAGAACGACGCTTTCGGCAAGGCCGTGCTGAATGGTGTCGAGAAGGCCATGGCCAAGCGCGACCTGAAGCTGCTGGGTTCAACCACGGTCGAACGCAATTCGCTCAATGTCGGCCCGAGCGTCAAGGCCCTGGCCCCGCTGAAACCCGACATGGTGATCATGGCCGTGCCCTACAAGGCGGCTGCTGCGCTGATCAATGCGACCCGCGCCGAAGGCCTGGCGCCGCAGTTCTACACCGTCTCCTTCGTCGGGCCGATGGCCTTGGCCAAGGAACTCGGCAGCAACGGGGCCGGGGTCGGCGTGACGCAGGTGGCGCCTTTCCCGTGGTCGATCAGTGCCCCGGTGGTGCGCGAATACCAGAAGGCCATCGGCAAGGCCGAGCCGTCCTACGTCAGCCTCGAGGGCTACATTGCCGCCAAGGTGTTCGTCGAGGGCATCAAGCGCGCCGGGCGCGACCTGACGCGCGAGAAGCTGGTCGGTGGTCTGGAAGGGATGCGCAATTACGATGCCGGCGGTTATCCGGTCAGTTTCAGCCCGACCGACCACAACGGCTCGAGCTTCGTCGAACTGACCGTGTTGCGCCGCGATGGCAAGCTGATGCGCTGATTTTCCCGCGCTGGAACTGAAAAAGGCCGGTTGGCGAATGATCGCCGCCGGCCTTTTGCTTTGTGCGGCGCGGGCTGACTCAGCTGCGCTCGATCAACTCGATCTTGTAGCCGTCCGGATCTTCGACGAAGGCGATGACGGTGCTGCCGTGCTTCATCGGGCCGGCTTCGCGCACTACCTTGCCGCCGCGCGCCTTGATTTCGGCGCAGGCCTTGGCGGCATCCGGCACGGCCAGCGCGACGTGGCCGTAGCCGTTGCCCAGGTCGTAGCTCGGCGTATCCCAGTTGTGGGTCAGTTCGAGCACGGTTTCCTTGTCCTCGCTGCCGTAGCCGACGAAAGCCAGGGTAAAGCGGCCTTCCGGGTAGTCCTGGCGGCGGATCAGCTGCATGCCGAGAACTTCGCTGTAGAAGGCGATCGACTGGTCGAGGTCGCCGACGCGGATCATGGTGTGCAGAATGCGCATGCTGTTTTCCTTTGCATTATTGGAGTTGGGGAATCTGTCGGCCGAACTGGCGCAGCTCAAGGCGGCGGCTGCGCCAATCGGGGCAGATTTGCTCGACCACAGACCAGAAACGCGGGCTGTGGTTCATTTCCTTCAAGTGGGCCAGTTCGTGGCAGACCACGTAATCGACCACCGGCAGCGGCATGAACACCAGCTTCCAGTTCAGCGAAATGCCGCCGTGGTGGCTGCAACTGCCCCAGCGCGTACGGGCCGACGACAGGCGCAATGGCGGCGTCCCGACGCCGAGGCGCAGGGCGTAGAGCGCCAGGCGCTCGGCAAAGACCCGGCGCGCTTTTTCGCGCAGGGCTTTTTCGAACAGGCGGTTGGTCTCGGCCGGCGCGTTCACTTCCAGCAACAGCGTGTTGCCGATGAATTGTGCGCGCGGGCGCGAAGTCGGGCGCACTGCTGCGGTGTACGGCTCGCCGAGGGCAAAAAACGAAGTGCCGTCCACGACCTGGAGCGGCGGTGCGCTCGGCCGTTCGCGCCACTCGCTCAACTTGTCGAGCACCCATTGGCCGTGCTGGCGGATCAGCGTTTCGATGGCGGCGAGGCTGGCGCGGCTGGGGGCGCCGACGCGCAGGCCGCGGTGGTCGATGCAGAGGCCGATGGTGCGCCGCCGCGAGCGGCGCAACCGGTAGTCGACCGTCTGGTCGGCGATGAGAATCTGCCGGGCTTGCTCAGCTGGCGTCGTGCTGGACATCCGAATAGCGATGCGGCGACAGACGGTGCATTTCCGCCTCGATCCATGCTTCGACCCGCTGGTTGACCTCGGCTTCGGTCATGCCGGTGGCGTCGAAGGCCGGGCCAATGCTCATGGTGATGGTGCCCGGCTTCTTCAGGAAAGCCTGGCGCGGCCACAGCTCGCCGGCATCGTGGGCGACCGGCACGACCTTGCAGCCGACGCGGGTGGCCAGGTAGGCGCCGCCGGCCTTGTAGCGCTTCTTCTGCCCCGGCGCGACGCGCGTGCCTTCGGGGAAGATGATGATGTAGTAGCCCTGGTTGAGACGTTCGCGGCCCTGGGTGACGACCTGGTCGAGCGCATCCTTGCCGGCGGCGCGGTTGATCGAGATCATCTTCATGGCGCCCAGGCCCCAGCCGAGCAGGGGGATGCGCAGCAGCTCCTTCTTCAGGACGAAGACGCAGTAGGCACCCTTCGGCACGGTATCCTGCAGGGTCATGGTTTCCCAGGCCGACTGGTGCTTGGACAGGATGACGCAGGGTTCCTGCGGCATGTTTTCCAGGCCGATGAACTTGGGGCGGATGCCGAGGATGTTTTCGACGCCGAATTGCGTGCCCAGGCGCCACATGCGGCCGGCGCGATAACCCCAGATGCCGCGCAGGGCCAGCGCGGCAAACATGACGATAGGGATGGTCAGCACCGACCAGACGATGGCGTAGGCCATGAACAGCGTGGAACGGAGGGCGCTCATTTCTTTTCCTTGGCCAGAATGTGATCGACCGCCGCCGACAGGTCGGCGAATTCCAGCGTGCCGTCCGGCAGGTTGCCTTCGGCCTTGGTCTTCTCGCCCTTGCCGGTCAGCACCAGCATCGGCTTGCAGCCGGCGGCGACGCCGGCCTGCAGGTCGCGCAGCGAATCGCCGATGGTGAAGATGCCGCTCAGGTCGACATTCAGCGTGTCCGAAATGCGCTTGAACATGCCGGG
>JAYRUZ010000257.1:0-2883 GCA_041918795.1 Azonexus sp.
CGGCCTTGGTGAAGATGTCCAGCAGGTAATCGATTTCGTCGTCGGACAGGGCCAGGCCCAGCGTGCCGTTGGCAGCGACCAGCGCGGCCTTGCCGCCAGCCAGCACATCAATGGTCGCCAGCGGCTTCGGCGCGAAATGGCGGAACAGTTCGCCGGCGTCGGCAAAACCGGCGAGCACCGATTCGGTCATGCGGTCGTGTAGCAGGCCGGCGACGATCTTCTTCTCGTCGGCGGTCAACGCCCGGTTTTGCTTCAAAACCACGTGAAAGGCGACGACACGCTCGATGCGCTCGATGGCCGGTTCGAGGTCGCAGTTGAAAGCGATGTCGGTGGCCTTCGACGACCACGGCGAAATGGTGCCGATGCGTGGCGCGACGAGGAACAGTTCGCCCTTGTCTTCACCGGCCGGCACTTCTTCCAGCAACTTGGCCAGCTTGGCGCGCTCGTCGGTGGACAGCGCACGCTTCTGCGCGATGACGTGCCAGTAATCGGCGGTCACCGACTCGATGTCGGCCACGGCCGTATTCAGGCGGGCGAGCAGGCGTTGCAGGCGGAAGGCGGAAAAGGCGGCGTCGCCCTTGAGGCAAAGAATGTCGGCCATGAGGAAGAATTCGGCTGTGGCGGAAAGGGCAGAATTATACCTCAGCCAAGCCCCTCCCCGGCAGGCGCCAACGCTGTGCAGAACATCCCGCCGGGCCAAAAAGCCGGCCGATTTGACCATCTGCCGCCGCCGGCAGGCACTGCTGCGGTGCACCGGCCAAAACCGGCAATTTTCAGGAGCCGCGAAATGCATCGAGGGAGGCCTCGCCGCCTCCCTCGCCTGTCATGCCCTGCCCGCCTCGGTCAAGCCGCCGGTGTGTCGATTTGCTGGGCGATCAGTCCGAATTCGCCGCTGTTGAACAGGCAGTCGATGTCGATCACGATCAGCATCCGCTTGTCGACATTGGCCAGCCCGGTGATGTAGCGTGTATCGAAACTCGCCGAGAAATCCGGCGGCATCATGATCTCCCGAGCGCTCAAGGCCACCACGTCCGACACCTGATCCACCACCAGACCGACGATGACGCCGGCGACATTCAGGATCATCGTGACAGTCACCGCCGTGTATTCCACCTTGGGCATGTTGAGTTTGATGCGCAGGTCGATGATCGGAACGATCGTTCCGCGCAGGTTCAGCACGCCCTTGATAAAGGCCGGCGCATTGGCGAGGCGCGTCGGCGCCTCGTAACCGCGAATCTCCTGCACCTTCAGGATATCGACCGCATATTCCTCGTTGCCGAGAACGAAGGTCAGGTATTCGCCCACACCTTCGGTTTCCTCGCTACGGATTTGCATCGCTGCCTCCATCAGGCATCTCCTTTCCAAGCTTGTTCAAGGCCGTTCCCGGAAGACGGGCTGCGCCGACTCAGAACTCTTCCCAGTGTTCGTCGGAAGACGCGGATATCGGCGCCGACAACTTGGCTGCCGGACGACTCAACGCAGCACGTGGCGCTTCCCGCGGCGGTGCAAGCTGCGCCGCACCGGTCGATCGCGTTGCCAGCTTGAAGCGGCCAACGGCCACCGCCAGGGCATGCGCCTGCTCTTCGAGCGACTCGGCCGCTGCGGCTGCCTCCTCGACCAGCGCCGCATTCTGCTGCGTCACCTCGTCCATCTGGCTGACCGCCAGGCTCACCTGCTCGATGCCCGACGTCTGTTCGCGGCTCGCGCCGGAAATCTCGGCCATGATGTTGGCCACGTTCTGAATGCTGCGCACCACCTCTTCCATCGTGCGTCCGGCCTGTGCCACCTGCTGATTGCCCGCTTCGACCTTGCTCACCGAGTCGGCGATCAGATCCTTGATCTCCTTGGCGGCCGTCGCGCTGCGCTGGGCCAGGTTGCGCACTTCGGTCGCCACCACGGCGAAACCGCGCCCCTGCTCGCCGGCGCGCGCTGCTTCCACCGCCGCATTGAGCGCCAGGATGTTGGTCTGGAAGGCGATGCCGTCGATCACGCCGATGATGTTGGCGATCTTGCTGCTGGCGTGATGAATGGTCGTCATGGTTTCGACCACCTGATTCACCACATCGCCGCCCTGCACCGCCGTCAGCTTGGCATTGCTGGCCAGATCGCTGGCCTGGCGGGCGTTTTCGGAATTCTGCTTCACCGTGCTGGTCAGCTCCTCCATGCTGGAGGCCGTCTCTTCCAGGCTGGAGGCCTGCTGCTCGGTACGGCTCGACAGATCCTGGTTGCCCGAGGCAATTTCCTTGGAAGCGGTATTGATCAGCCCGACCGCTTCGACGATGTTGCCGATCAAGGACTGCAGGTTCTCGCTGATACCGTTGATCGCCACCGCCGTCGAACCAAACAGCCCCGGATAGTGGCGATCGATACTCTGCGTCAGATCGCCGGCCGCCAGCGATTGGGCAACGCGGGAAATATCCGTCAAAGCCTCGTTGGCGGTCTTGCCCAGCGCATTGAGCAAATCGGCCAGCACCTTGGCATAGCCCTGCTTGTCGCCCGCGGCGATCTGCTTGCTGAAATCGCCTTCCGAAGCCGCATTGACCATCTCGCGAACCTCGCCGATCACGGCATTCAGCACATCCACCGTCTTGTTGACTGCGCTGGCCGTCTCGCCGAAGGCACCGGAGTAACGCGCTTCGATATGTTGCGACAGATCGCCGTTGGCCAGCGCCACCGAAACGCGGGAAATATCGTGCAGGCTGGTATCGGCCGTTTCCACCAGCCGGTTCAGCGACTGCCCGATCTCCAGACCGAAGCCCTGGCGCCCGTCCAGCGCCATGCGCTGCCCGAGATCGCCGCGTTCACCGGCGGAAACGATGCTCTTGATATCGCCTACCAGCGAATTCAACCCCTGTTGCATCGAAGACATGGCCTTCAACAGGT
>JAYRUZ010000258.1:0-2874 GCA_041918795.1 Azonexus sp.
ATCTGCTGCGCGGTGTCCTCGACCCGTTGGGCGATGTCGCTGATCTGGCGGGATGCAGCATCGACATCCCGGCCGCTGGCCAGCGCCAGTTCCTGCGAATCCATGGCGTGCTGGCGAGCGTCGTCGGCACTGCCGCCAACGTGGTCGATGCTGACGGTCAACTGCTCGACGGCGGCGGCGGCCGAGGAGGTCGATTGCGACTGGTTTTCGCTGCTGATGGCGACCTGCTGCGCCGCTGCCGAAACCTGGGTGGCCGAAGTGCCGACCTGCTCTGCCTGGCCGACGATTTCGCGAATGGTCGCGGCCAGGTCGCCGCGCATCTTGTCGAGCGATTGCAGCAGCTTGCCGATTTCGTCGTTGCTGGCGTTCGGTTGACCTGAACTGCTCAGGTCACCGGAGGCGATGCGCGAGGCCATCTGGTTGGCGGCTTCAATGCGGGAGAGCAGGCTGCGCACGATGGCAATGCCGAGGATGATCAGGGCGCTCAGGGCGATCAGGGTGATGGCCACGGCGATCCAGGTGGCCCGTTCCTTGGTGCTGGCGGCCTCGGCGGCGGCCTTGTTGCCCAGTTCGGCGTTGTATTTCATGTGCTCGACGAGGGCAGCATTGATTTTGACGGCCTGCTCCCCGATCCGGGTCAGCATGCCCTTGGCTTCTTCCTTCCGGTTCTGGCGGGAGGCGTCGAGCATCGTACCGAGGTTCTTGAAATAATCGGCGACTTGGGCACGTTCTGCCTCGAGCAGACGCTTGTCCTCGGCGTCATAGACCAGGGCTTCATAGTCTTTCAGCACCTGTTCAACCATCTGGCGGGCTTCGCCGATGGTCTTCTCGATACTCTCCATGTCCTTGGCGTCGTTGCTGAGAACGTGACGGAAGACGCGTACGCGGACTCGGCCGAAATCGACGATCCCCTTGTTCAGTAGCTGGAGACTGGGAATGACACTGACCGTGTTGAAATTGGCCGCGTCATAGACCCGGTTCATCTGGTAGTAGTTGATCCCGGCCATCAGCAGCAAGGCGATGATGGCCGAAGCAACCAGCAAGGTCAGGCGATTGGCAATGCTCATGGATTCTTCCCCCGAAGTGCGTTGCTACGATGGCATCGCAATGAAATGTTAAGAAACCGCAACGTTGTTTCATAAATATGAAAAATAACATTTCCAATACTATGCTTAACGATTCATCTCAGCAAGGTATTTAGCGCCGTGCGGGGAGGAGGGTGCCGTCGGGCTCTGGATGGGCATGCCATCGTTTACGTCAGGCAACGCGGAAGCGTTCAGCCTGCAGGCCAAGCCGGGTCAGCTTGTCGTAGAGGGTTTTCTTCGGGGTTTGCAGCAGCTCGGCAGCCTGGGCGACGTTACCGGCGCATTGCTGCAGAGCGGTCTCGATGGCGGCTTTTTCCGCGGCTTCAACCTGAGCAGCGAGCGACGGGCCGGCAGCCGAGCGCTGGGTCTGGGCCAGCGTATCGGGCAAACCGAGTGCCCAGCGTTCTGCCACATTTTTCAATTCACGTACATTGCCCGGCCAGTCGTGGGCTTGCCAGCGCACAAGGTCGGTCGGGGAATAATCGGCCGCCGGGCGCTGGTAGCGTTGTGCGGCTTCGTTGAGGAAGGCAGCCATCAGCAGCGGGATGTCCTCGCGGCGCTGGCGTAGAGGCGGCAGGTCGATGCTGACCACGTTCAGGCGGTAATAGAGGTCGGCCCTGAAACGGCCGGCATCCGCCTCGGCCTTGAGGTCGGCCTTGCTCGCCGCAACCAGGCGGCAATCGAGCGGGATCGCGGTGTTGCTGCCCAGGCGCTCGATGCTGCGCTCCTGCAGCACGCGCAGCAGCTTGACCTGCAGGTTGAGCGGCATCGACTCGATTTCGTCGAGGAAAAGGGTGCCGCCGCTGGCGTGCTCGATGCGGCCGATACGGCGCTTACCGGCCCCGGTGAAGGCGCCGGCTTCGTGGCCGAACAGCTCGCTTTCGAAGACGCTTTCCGGCAGCGCACCGCAGTTGATGGCGACGAAGGGGCCGCGGCGGCCACTCGCTTCATGAATGGCGCGGGCGACGACTTCCTTGCCGCTGCCGGTTTCGCCGTTGAGCAGGATGTCGACGCCGGTCGGCGCCAGCGTCGTGACCAGTTGGCGGATGTGCTGCATGGCCGGCGACTGGCCGATGATCTGCGTCGTACCGCTGCCCAGGCGCTCCTTGAGTTGGCGGTTTTCCAGGCGCAGGGCGCGTTTTTCCAGGCCGCTGCGTACGGCGGCGATCAGGCGCTCGGAGGCGAAGGGTTTTTCGATGAAGTCATGGGCGCCTTCGCGCATGGCCTCGACCGCCATCGCCACGTCGCCATGGCCGGTGATCAGCAGCACCGGCAACTCGCGGTCGAACTGGCGCAGTTCGCGCAGGACGGCCATGCCGTCGCGGCCGGGCAGGCGGACGTCGGTGACGACCAGGGCAGGTGGCGTCAGGGCGAGCGCGGCGAGCATCGTCTCGGCATCGGCGAAACCGCGCACGGCGATGTCGGCCAAGGCCAGCGCCTGCTCGCAGCCCTTGCGGACCGCAGTATCGTCCTCGACAAGAAAGACGATGGCTTCAGCCATTGAGCACGGCCTTGGCGTAGCTTGGGCGGTCGAGGTCGGTGGTCTCGACGCTCAGTTGCAGCTCCATCCCGGTTTTTGCCGTTTTTTGCCCGTGCACCGCAGCAGTCAATGCGGCGAGCACGCCATCGGCCAGGCGCTTGCGGTCTTCCGGGCTGCGCCCGGAGAGCAGGGCGATGCGCACATGGATGAAGGCGCGCGGCAGGTCGGCGGTACCGATGCGGAAGTGCTCGAAGCCGATGGCGCGGCTCTTGATGTCGGGCTCGCCGAACAGGCCGCTGTCGGCCATGG
>JAYRUZ010000259.1:0-2872 GCA_041918795.1 Azonexus sp.
AAGTCGGCGACATGGCGACGCCGGGCAAGCCCTTGTTCACCATTTACCAGCCGGGTGGCCTGCGCGTTACCGCCAGCGTGCCGCAATACCGCCTGCCGCAGATGCGCGGCGTCAAGGCGGCGAGCGTCGAATTCCCGGAGTTGCGCAAGTGGGTCAAGGCGACCTCGGTGAACCTGCTGCCGACGGCCGATGCCTCGACGCACGTGTCGCAGGTGCGCGTCGGCCTGCCCGACCTGCCGGAGGCGACGCCGGGCATGTACGCCCGCGTGCATTTCGTCGTCGGCCAGGCCGAGAAGCTGACCGTGCCGGCGGCCGCCGTGCTGCGCCGTGGCGAGGTGGCCTCCGTTTATGTGCAGACCGCCGACAACCGCCTGAGCCTGCGCCAGTTGCGTCTGGGCGATGCCGTCGGCGAGGGCGAGATCGAAGTGCTGGCCGGCCTGGCCAGCGGTGACAAGGTGGTGACCGATCCGGTCAAGGCCGGCATCCAACTCAAGGCGGGCAAGTAAGCGATGAGCCGCCAAGAGGGAACGCTGGGCATCTCCGGCCGCATTGCCGCGGCCTTCCAGAATTCGCGGATGACGCCGCTGCTGGCGCTGGTCGCCTTCCTGCTGGGCGTCTTCGCCACGCTGGTGACGCCGCGCGAGGAAGAGCCGCAGATCGACGTGACCATGGCCGACGTGCTGGTCGCCTTTCCCGGCGCGTCCGCCAAGGACGTGGAAAACCTGGTGGCGCGGCCGGGCGAGCAGGTGCTGTCGCGCATGCATGGCGTCGAGCACGTCTATTCCATGTCGCGCCCCGGCATGGCGGTAATTACCGTGCAGTTCGATGTCGGCGTCAAATACAACGATGCCGTGTTGCGCCTGCACGACACGGTGATGTCGCACCGCGACTGGTTGCCGCCCAATCTCGGCGTGATGGACCCGGTGATCAAGCCGCGCGGCATCGACGATGTGCCCATCGTCTCGCTGACCTTCTGGACGCAGGACCCGGAGCGCTCGGCCTACGACATGCAGCAGGTGGCGCGTGCCGTCGAGATTGAACTCAAACGCATCAAGGGCACGCGCGACGTGTCCACGCTGGGCGGGCCGGACCACGCCATCCGCGTGTTGATCGACCCCGAGCGCATGAATGCCTACGGCGTGACGCCGCAGGAAATCGCCAATGCCTTGAAGGTGTCGAATTCGCTGCAATCGTCCGGCAGCCTGACCGCCGGCAATCGCGAAATTCTGGTGCAGACCGGCACTTACCTGGAATCGGCCGGCGACGTGAAGCGCCTAGTGGTCGCTGTGCGTGATCGCAAGCCGGTCTTCCTGGCCGATGTCGCCAAGGTCGAAGATGGTCCGGATCAGCCCAAGCGCTACGCCTGGATGGGCGGCAAGGAGGGCGAATTCCCGGCGGTGACGCTGCAACTCTCCAAGCAGCCCGGCGTCAACGCCGCCGACGTGGCCACTGCTGCGGTGCACCGCATCGAAAGCCTGAAAAACACCGTGATCCCGGAAGGCGTCGAAGTCACCGTGACGCGCAACTACGGCGAAACAGCGACCGAAAAGGCGCAGAAGCTGATCGGTAAGCTGATCTTCGCCACGGCCTTCGTCGTCGCGCTGGTCTTCTTCGCGCTCGGTCGCCGCGAGGCGCTGATCGTCGGCGTCGCCGTCACGCTGACCCTGGCCGCCACGCTGTTCGCCTCGTGGGCCTGGGGCTTCACGCTGAACCGAGTGTCGCTGTTCGCGCTGATCTTCTCCATCGGCATTCTGGTCGATGACGCCATCGTCGTCGTCGAGAACATCCACCGCTGGCAGGGGCTGCATCCGGACAAGGGGCTGCTCGAAATCATTCCGGGGGCGGTCGATGAAGTCGGTGGCCCGACCATCCTGGCGACCCTGACCGTGATCGCCGCGCTGCTGCCGATGGCCTTCGTCAGTGGCCTGATGGGGCCGTACATGAGCCCGATCCCGATCAATTCGTCGATGGGCATGGCCATTTCGCTGGCGGTGGCTTTCATCGTCACTCCGTGGCTGGCGGCGCGGCTGATGAAGTCGCACGGCAGCGCGCAGGGCGAACATCAGCCGTCGAAGTTGGACGCCAAACTCGACGCCACCTTTCGCAAGCTGCTGACGCCTTTCCTCGATCCGCTGACCGGCGGTGCCGCCCGCGTCAAGCTGGCCATCGCCGTGGTCGTGCTGATCCTCGGCTCGGTGTCGCTCGCCTACTTCCAGCTCGTCGTGCTCAAGATGCTGCCTTTCGACAACAAGAGCGAATTCCAGGTCGTGCTCGACATGCCGGTCGGTACGCCGGTCGAGGACACGGCGCGCGTGCTGCACGAGATCGGCGCGGAACTGGCGCAAGTGCCCGAGGTGGTGAATTACCAGGCCTATGCCGGCACCGCCAGCCCGATCAACTTCAACGGCCTGGTCCGCCAGTACTACCTGCGCACTGCGCCGGAAAAGGGCGACATCCAGGTCAATCTGGCCGACAAGCACCACCGCTCCAAGCAGAGCCACGAGATCGCCGTCTCGGTGCGCGACCGTATCGAAGCCATCGGCAAGGCCAACGGCGGTGTCGCCAAGGTGGTCGAAGTGCCGCCCGGTCCGCCGGTCATGTCGCCCATCGTCGCCGAAATCTACGGCCCGGAGATGGCCGGCCAGATGGCGGTGGGCAAGCAGGTGCGCGCAGCCTTTGAGCAAACGAAGGACATCGTCGCGGTGGATGACTACATCGAGGCCGATTCGCGCAAATTCGTGCTGCACGTCTTGCAGAGCAAGGCGGCGCAACTGGGCGTGGCGCAGAGCGACATCGTCGAGGCGGTGGGCATCGGCCTTTCCGGGCTGGACGTGACGCCGGCGCGCAATACCGAATCGAAGTTCGAGATTCC
>JAYRUZ010000260.1:0-2870 GCA_041918795.1 Azonexus sp.
AGGATGACGCCCCAGCCGCCGGGGCCGGGATTGCCGCGGCAGGCGCCGTCGGTGAAGATTTCGACTTGTTCAGTGCTGCTCATGGGAGTGTTTTTGTGCGACCGGCCGCAGCGCCTTGGCGCGGGCAGGTTTTTTCTTCCAGTTGGGGGTAATCAGGCGCATGCCGTGCATGCGTTTCACGGCGCGCAGCATATAGACCGCGCCGGAAAAATTCCACCAGCGCTGGCCCACATTTTCCATCAGGTGCCAGCGCTGTAGCCAGCGCGAGTGTTCGCAGGGTGGCGCGTAGCAGCCCAGCGCACCGCGATCGACTTCAAAACCGAGTAGTTGCAACCAGTCCTTCAGGCGGGTCAGCGACAGGTAACTGCCGTTCCATGGAAAGGTTTCACCTTGTCCGCGGTAGCGCTTCAGTCCCCACAATGACCAAGGGTTGAAACCGAGAACGATCAACTGCCCCTCGGGAATCAACACGCGCTCGACCTCGCGCAGGAGTTGATGCGGGTCGGGCGCGAATTCGAGAACATGCGGCAGGACGATCAGGTCGGTGCTGTGCGAGGCGAAGGGCAGGGCCGCCAGCTCGCACTGGACATCGGCCAGCAGATCCTGGCAGGCGCGCTGACGTAGCGGAATACGGCTGGCGCGCAGGAAATCGCATTGCGGCAGGCCGACCTGCAAGGCATTGAAGCCGAAGATGTCGGCCACCGTGTCGTCGATCTGGCGCTGTTCCCAGGCGAGGATGTAGCGGCCTTGCGGGGAGGCGAGCCAGGCATCGAGTCCGGGAATTGACATCCGGGGCGTCGCACTCGATAGTTCCGGCATGTTTGATATCTCGTTCATTCCCGCCTTCAAGGACAATTACATCTGGCTGCTGACCCGGGGCTCGCGTGCCTGCGTGGTCGATCCGGGCGACGCTGCGCCGGTTCTGAGCCGGCTCGAAAGCGCCGGCCTGACGCTGGAGAGCATCCTGATCACGCATCACCACGCCGACCATCAAGGCGGCGTCGCCGAGTTGGTCAGGCACTGGCAACCGGAGGTTTACGCACCGGCTGCCGAGTCTATCACAGGCTGCAATCGCCCTCTGTCGGGGGGCGAGCGCATCGAAATCCTGGGCGCGAGCATCGAGGTGATGGCGGTGCCCGGGCACACCTCCGGCCATCTCGCCTATTACGCACCCGGTGCTTTATTTTGCGGCGACACGCTGTTTGGCGCCGGCTGCGGCCGCTTGTTCGAGGGAACGCCGGCGCAGATGTCGGCCTCGCTCGATGCAATTGGCGCGCTGCCGGACGAGACGCTGATTTACTGTGCCCACGAATATACCGAGATGAATCTGCGCTTCGCCGTTGCCGTGGAGCCGGAAAGCGCTGCACTGCAGCGGCGGGTTAGCCAGGTGGCCGAATTGCGTGCCGCCGGTTTGCCGAGTGTTCCATCGACGCTGGCCGAGGAAAAGGCGACCAATCCCTTCCTGCGCTGCAGTGAACCGGCTGTCGTGACGAGTGCATTGCAGCATGCTGCGGTGGACAGCACAAAAACGGCAATTTTCGCGGCGCTACGCGCCTGGCGGAATAACTTCTAGCCGGCCTTCGAACGGAGCCGAGCGCTCACTTTTTCCAAGGTGTCGAGGACACGGGCGGCATTGAAGGGTTTGACGATGAACCCGGCGGCACCATTCTCGATCGATTGCTGAACGGTTTCCGGATCGGCATTGCCGGTGATCATGACAAAGGCCGTTTCCGGACGTTGCGCCCTGATCTGTGCCATGGCATGGATGCCGTTCAGTTCCGGCATCAGCACGTCCATGCAGATGATGTCCGGTTTCATGCGTTCGGCCATTTCGACGGCGGTAAGCCCATTGCGGGCTTCGCCGACGACGTCATATTGCTCGCCGCGCAACATGCCGCGCAGGATGCTGCGCATCATGTCGTTGTCGTCGACAATCATGATCGTCAGGCGAGATTGTTTCATCGTTCAGTGCGAGGGGATGGCATCGGCCCGACAAACCCGGTCGCGCCCTTCGTGTTTGGCCTGGTAGAGCGCGCGGTCGGCGGCCTGGATCAGGTCGTCGTAGGGATTGTCGACGCCGGGGATGGTCGAGGCGATGCCCATGCTGATCGTCACCTTGCCGAAGGGTGAGGCATCATGGGTCAGGTTCAGGTCGTGGATGGCGTGGCGGATTTTCTCGGCGATGAAGAGGGCGCCGCCAATGGTCGTTTCCGGCAGCACAATGGCGAACTCCTCGCCGCCATAGCGGGCAGCAACGTCGGTGGCGCGTTCCATGAACTTCTGAATGGTCGCGGCGACACGCCGCAGGCTGTCATCGCCAGCCTGGTGGCCGTAGGTGTCGTTGAAGAGCTTGAAATAATCGACATCGCACATGATCAGGGCAACGCTGGCCGACAGGCGGCGGGCACGGCGCCATTCGCGGCTGATCGCTTCGTCGAAGTAGCGTCGGTTGGCGATGCCGGTCAGGCCGTCGCTGGCCGACAGACGACGCAATTCGGCATTGGCCCGGTCGAGCTTCTTGGCCATCACGACGAGCGAGGTCCGCATCTGCACGATGCGCTGCATGGCGCGAATCTTGGCGCCGAGAACCACTTCGCTGACCGGCTTGAGCAGGTAGTCGTCGCCGCCGGCGGCAATGCCCTTTTCGATGTCCTCGTCCTTGTCGAGAGAGGAGAGGAAGATGATCGGTGCCCAGTTGCCCTGGATTTCGCTGGCGCGAATGCGCTGGGCAACGCTGAATCCGTCGATGTCCGGCAACACGATGTCGAGCAAGACGATGTCCGGTTGCTCGCGCTGGAAGATATCGATGCCTTCCTGGCCGGTCATGGCGTGCACGACTTCGGCGCCGAGACGCTGAACGTACTGGGTCA
>JAYRUZ010000261.1:0-2856 GCA_041918795.1 Azonexus sp.
AATGTGAAGGATGCCAACAATCCCGAGTTCATCGCCGTCGAGCATCTCCTCGGGCGGATGCAGGACGAGGCGCGGCATATCGTGCTGGCCCAGCCGGGGATCGCCGAGGTGCGCTGGGAACTGGACAAGGCCTGGCTGCACCGGCAGGGCATCGAGGTGCCGGATAGATGAGCCAGCCAGCTTGATTCTGATTCGCTAGCGCTTGCCTTCCACGCCGGCAAATTTCTGTACGATCAGGCTGCCGACCATGTCGCCTTCGACATTGACCATGGTGCGCGTGGTGTCGAGCAGGCGGTCGATCGGTAGCAGGATGGCGATGGCGGCGGTGGGCAGGCCGACCGATTCGAGCACCAGTACCATGCTCAGCATGCCAACGCTGGGGATGCCCGGTGCGCCGATGGCGCCCAGCATGGCGACGAAGAAAATCACCATCTGGCTGGCGATATCGAGTTCGATACCAGCCAGTCGGGCTATGAAGAGGGCGGCGGCCGCTTCGTAAAGCGCTGTCCCGTCCATGTTGACCGTGGCACCGAGCGGTACGACGAAGCTGGCGATGTCCTTCTTCACATGCAGGTGTTGTTCGGTGCAGCGCAGCGTCACCGGCAGCGTGGCGGCGCTGGAGCTGGTGACGAAGGCGGTGAGCAGGGCTTCGCGTGCGCCCTTCAAAAAGCGCAGCGGCGAAACGCCGGTGAATAGCCAGAGGATGCCGGGCAGCACGATCAGGCCATGGAACAGCGTCGTGCCGGTGACGACTGCGATGAAATGCCCGAGGCTGCCGAGCAGCCGCACATCCTGCGTGGCGATCAGTTGCAGCAGCAGGGCGGCGAGGCCGAAGGGGGCGAGGTGCATGATCCAGCCAACGATGCTCAGGCAGAGTTCCTGCAATTCCTCGATCAGGGTGCGGATATTTTTGTAGCGCTCGCCGCCGACGACCAGCGCGATGCCGAGAAAGAGCGCAATCATCACGATGGCCAGGATGTCGCCCTGGGCCAGCGCCTTGAACGGGTTCTGGAAGAGGCCGCGGAGGAATTGCGCGATGTATTCGGGCAACGGCATCTGGCGCGCCTGATAGTTGGCGGTGGCTTCGGCGAACATGTCCAGATGCAGCCCTTCGCCCGGTCGGAAGACGTGCGCCGCGCCGAAGCCGATGACGATGGCCAGACCCATGGTGGCGAAGAAAAATAGCAGCGTCGTCACCCAGACACGATGCATCTGCCGATGCGCCCGCAGGTTGGCGACGCCGGTCACGATGGAGGCGAAGACCAGCGGCACGAGCACCATGCGCAGCAGGTCGAGGAAAAGATTGCCGACCAGCTTGGCGCCATACAGCGTGTTTTGCCCGAGTGGCGTGGTCGTTTGCCCGCTCAGCCACCAACCGCCGGCAACGCCGAGCAGGCAGCCGATCAATATGCGGGTGTTGAGGGAGCGTAGGTTCATGGGCAAGACGAGGGCAGCGGAGCCATGATTCTAGCCGGCCTGGCCTGTGGCATCATCGTCATTTTCCGGCATATGAATATCCACCATGGGCGAACTCGAAGCCTTGACCGCCGAAGTGCGGGCCTTTCGCGATGCACGCAACTGGAGCCAGTTCCATTCGTTGCGTAACCTGATCGTTTCGCTCAACCTCGAAGCGGCCGAATTGCTGGAACTGACCCAATGGAAGAGCGATGCCGAAATCGACGCGCTGCCAGCCGATGCCAAGGCGGCCGAAGAACTGCGCGACGAATGCGCCGACATCCTGTTGCTGTTGCTGCTGGTGGCCGACAAGGCCGGCATCGATCTCCCGCAGGCGGCCTGGGCCAAGCTGGTCAAGAACAACGACAAATACCCGGTCGATAAAGCCTACGGCTCGCGGGCCAAGTACACCGAATTAGGCTGACTGGCTTTCGATCGTGTATTTCGCGCCCGGCCCCTGGGCGAGCAGTTCGGTCAGCTTGGGCAGGGTTTCGTGCAGTGTCTTTTCCAGCGTCCACGGCGGGTTGATGATGAACATGCCGCTGCCGTTCATGCCGAAGCCATCCTTGGCCGGGGCTTTGACTTCCAGCGTGGCGTGCAGCCAGTCCTTGGCGCCCAGGCGTTTCAGGCGGTCCGGCAGTTGGCGGGATTCCAGCTTGGAAAGCATCGGGTACCACAAGGCGTAGGTGCCGGTCGGGAAACGTTTCAGTGCTTCCTGCAGCGCCTTGACGACTGCACCGTAATCGCTCTTGGTTTCATAGGAAGGGTCGATCAGGACCAGCGCACGTCTTGGCGGAGGCGGGAGAATGGCCTTCAGGCCGATGAATCCATCGCCGTCAGTGATCGCCACTTCGCGCCCGGTTCCCTTGAAGCACTCGAGCAGCAGTTTGGCGTCGCTCGTGTGCATTTCGTAAAGGCGCAGGCGGTCGCAGTCGCGCAACATCTGGCGGGCCAGCCAGGGGGATCCCGGGTAGTGCTTCAGCGTGTCGTCCGGATTCAGCTGGCGAACGATATCAACATAATCCTTGGCCGCCGGAGGCAGACCCGAAGCATTCCACAGGCGACCGATACCGTCGCGATATTCGCCCAGTTTGCTGGCGTGGGCTGATTCCAGTGCATAGCGTCCGGCACCGGCATGGGTATCGATGATCCAGAAAGGTGCCGGCTTTTCCGCCATGTATTCGGCGATCCGGAGCAGGATGAGGTGTTTCAGCACGTCGGCGTGGTTGCCGGCGTGATAGGCGTGGCGGTAGCTGAGCATTCGGGGAATCAGAGAGGCGACGGTTCTAGGGCATAGAATTCTAGCCCGTCGTTGGCCTCCATGCATTTCCCGATGCGATGTTCGATGTTTCTGCCCGGCATGCGCAGCGTCACGCGATCGCCACTCCGGACCGAGGCGGG
>JAYRUZ010000262.1:0-2851 GCA_041918795.1 Azonexus sp.
CCGAACGCTTCCCGGACGATGTCTACTCACGCGGCATGAAGGTCTATACGACCCTGATCAAGGCGGAGCAGGAAGCGGCCTATCTGAATCTGCGCAAAGGCGTGATGGATTACGACCGGCGCCACGGTTATCGCGGTGCAGAATCCTTCGCCGATCTGAAAGATGTCAAATCCGACCAGGATGAAGCCATAGACGAAATCCTTCAGGATATTTCCGATGCCGGCGACCTGCTGCCCGGGCTAGTCCTGGCGGCCGACCCCAGGCAACTGAGGATTTATCGCAAGGGCGGAGAGTTGCTGACCCTCACCGGCGATGCCATCAAGTTTGCCGCCAAGATGCTCGACGATAAGGCTCCGCCGAACAAGCGCCTGCGCCGTGGCGCCATCGTCCGCCTACAAAAGGATGACAAGGGAGCCTGGCAGATCAGCCAGTTGCCGGAGGTCGAATCGGCATTCGTTGCTGTCAGTCCGCAGGATGGCGCTATCCGTGCCCTGGTCGGCGGCTTCGATTTTAATCGTAATAAATTCAACCATGTAACCCAGGCTTGGCGCCAGCCCGGCTCCAGTTTCAAGCCTTTCATTTACTCGGCCTCACTGGAGAAGGGCTACAGCCCTAACAGCGTGATCGCCGACGAGCCGATCGTCATCCCGGCCAGCCAGACCGGCTCGCAGGCCTGGGAACCGCATAACTACGACGGCAAGTACGAAGGCCCGATGAAAATGCGCACGGCGCTGGCCAAGTCGAAGAACATGGTGTCGATTCGCATTCTGCAGTCGATCGGCACGCAATACGCTCAGGACTACTCCTCGCGTTTCGGCTTCGATGCCGACAAACATCCGCCCTATCTGACGATGGCACTGGGCGCCGGTTCGGTCACCCCCTGGCAGATGGTCACCGCCTACTCGGTGTTTGCCAATGGCGGCTATCGCATCAACCCCTACGTCGTGCGGGAAATTCGCGACGAGAAAAACCAGGTGCTGGCCAAGGCTGCCGAGATCCAGGCTGGTGACGAATCAACCCGCGCCATCGATCCGCGCAATGCCTTCATGATGGACGCCATGCTACGCGACGTCACCATCTACGGCACGGCGGCCAAGGCATCGGTGGCACTGAAGCGCCACGACCTGGCCGGCAAGACGGGAACCACCAACGAATATGTCGATGCTTGGTTCTGCGGCTACCAGATGACGGTCGCCGGCTGCGCCTGGGTGGGTTTCGACCAACCGAAGAAGCTTGGCAATAGCGAAACCGGCGGTGTCGCCGCCTTGCCGATCTGGATCGGCTACATGTCGCGCGCGCTCAAGGACGTGCCGGTACAAACCCCGAGTGCGCCGGAAGGCCTGATCGCTGTCGGCGAAGGTCGAGAACGCAGCTATGTCTACGCGGAAAATGCCAAGGAAAAGCCAGAAGAGGAGGTCGACTCGACCCCGCTACCCAAGCCTGACCTGAGCAGCCCGCCGAGCGACTGATCAGCTGAGCGAAATCGGCTCGCCGGCCTGCTGGCTGGCGAGCGCCGAGAGTTTTTCCAGCAATTCGGCGTTATCGCGGGTATCGCGCCAGAGGGCACCATCCCAACGGAAATGAAAGCCGCCGGCGCGCGCCGCGACCCAGATTTCCTTGGCCACGCCGTGGCGATTGACGATGATCTTGCTGCCATCTTCAAACTCGATTTCCAGCACGCCGCCCGCGCCCAATTCGAAGTCGATATCGGCCTCAGAAGACTCCGAGACAGCCTCCAGCGCCACCTCGATGCGCGCCAGCATGGCGTCGGCTTCCCGGTTGAAATCCTTGTCATCCATGGTGTGCTACCATCCCGCTCTTTCCCGACAGCGCCCAGACATGTCCAGAATCGCCGCCGTCATGATCATCCTGAGCCTTGCCGCCTGTGGCATGAAAGGCCCGCTTGTCCTGCCGCCGGGGCCGGCCACGGAACCGCTGCTCGGCAACCCGAAACCCAACGTTCCCGCCAAGAAACAACCCGCGCAAACCGGCGCGGATGTTAGCACGGACACCCCGACCCAGAAGCCATGAGTTCCTTTAGCTTGAAGAACGGCGTGCTGCACGCCGAAAACGTCGCCCTGACCACCATCGCCGAACAATTCGGCACGCCCGCCTACGTCTATTCCCGCGCTGCGCTGACCGCATCGCTGAAGGAATTCCAGGAAGTGCTCGGCGCGCATCCGGCGGGCAACGGCGCGCTGGTTTGCTACGCCGTCAAGGCCAACTCCAACCTCGCCGTGCTGAACATCTTCGCCCGCATGGGTGCCGGTTTCGACATCGTCTCCGGCGGCGAGTTGCAGCGCGTGCTGGCGGCTGGCGCCGATCCGAAGAAAGTCGTCTTCTCCGGCGTCGGCAAGACGGCGGCTGAGATGAAGCTGGCGCTCGACACTGGCATCTTCTGCTTCAACATCGAATCCGCCCCCGAACTGGAGCGCCTGAACGAAGTCGCCGGCCAGTGCGGCAAGAAGGCGCTGATCAGCTTCCGGGTGAATCCGAACGTCGACCCGAAGACCCATCCGTACATTTCGACCGGACTCAAGGAGGCCAAATTTGGCGTCGCCTACGAGCACGCGCTCGATCTCTACCGCCGCGCTGCCCAGCTGCCCAACATCGCCGTCGCCGGCATCGATTGCCACATCGGCTCGCAGTTGCTCGACCCTTCGCCGTTCGTTGAGGCGCTGGAACGCATCCTCGCCCTGATCGACCAGCTGGCGTCCGAAGGGATCAAGCTGCATCACATCGACCTCGGTGGCGGCCTCGGCATCAAGTACAAGGCGGAACAAGTCCAACCGACCGTCGCTTCCTACCTCAACCCGCTGCTCGACAAGCTGCAAGGGCGCGGTTTGCAGGT
>JAYRUZ010000263.1:0-2846 GCA_041918795.1 Azonexus sp.
TCACGGAGCGCACATGCATAAACCGACGCCGAAGGAACTGGGCCTCGATCCGACCCAGGAATCGCCCTTCAAGGGCAAGACCGGCCTGCGCCGGGTGTGGAATGCCTTTCACTATTCGCTGGCCGGCCTGAAGGCGGCTTATCTGTGCGAAGACGCCTTTCGCCAGGAGGTCCGCCTGGCCGTCGTGTTGATCCCGCTCGCCTTGCTGCTGCCTGTCACCTGGCTGGGCAAGGGGCTGATGCTGGCCAGCGTGCTGCTGGTGCTGGTCGTCGAGCTGCTCAATTCGGCCATCGAGGCCGTGGTCGATCGCGTCAGCCTGGAAAACCACCGGCTGGCCAAGCGCGCCAAGGATATCGGCAGCGCCGCGGTACTGGTTTCCCTGCTGCTGGTCATTACCGTCTGGACCTGCGTTTTGCTGGAGATGCGCTGATGCAACTCGATATCGCTTTCGTTACCGAGACTTTTCCGCCCGAGGTCAACGGCGTGGCCATGACCATTGGCCGCCTGGTCCATGGCATGCGCGAGCGCGGCCATCGGATCAGCGTCATTCGCCCGCGCCAGGGCTCCGCCGATGCCGGTAGCGAACATGAGCTGCCCTTGCCCGGCCTGCCGTTGCCCGGCTATCCCGGCCTGCGCTTCGGACTGCCGGCCAGTCGGCGCCTGCGCAAACTGTGGGGGCAGCGTCGGCCGGACCTGGTGCATGTGGTGACCGAAGGTCCGCTCGGCTGGTCGGCCGTCAATGTGGCCCGCCGCCTGGGCATCCCGGTGACTTCCGGTTTTCACACCAATTTCGACCGCTACAGCGTGCATTACGGGCTGGGCTGGATGCGGCCGGCCTTGGCCGCCTACCTGCGTACCCTGCACCGCCGTACGCAGGCGACCATGGTGCCGACCGAGGCGCTGGCCGCCGATTTGGCCGGTGAAGGGATCGCCGGCGTGCGCGTGGTCGGGCGCGGGGTCGATACCCGGCTGTTCGATCCGCAGCGGCGCTCCACCGAATTGCGTTCCGGTTGGCTCGATAGTGCCGACGCACAAGGGCCGGTTTGTCTCTATGTCGGCCGGATGGCCGCCGAGAAGAACCTGGCGCTGGTCGAGAAGACGTTCGCCGCCATCCAGGTCTGGCATCCGCAGGCGCGCATGCTGTGGGTGGGCGACGGCCCCTCGCGCCCGGCCTTGCAGGAGAAACACCCCGATCACCTGTTTGCCGGCATGCGCCTGGGCGAGGAGTTGGCGGCGCATTACGCCAGCGCCGATCTGTTTCTCTTTCCCAGCCTGACCGAAACCTACGGTAACGTCGTGGCCGAGGCCATGGCCAGCGGTCTGCCGGTGATCGCCTATCGCAGTGCGGCGGCGGCTGAACTGATCGAGCACCGTTGCAACGGCTGCGTCGTGACGCCGGGCGACGAACGGGCTTATGTCGACGAGGCCTTGTGGATGCTGGAAAGCGATGATCGCCTGAATGAGCTATCCGCCGCCGCCCGTTTCGGCATGTTGCCGCGCGGCTGGGACGGTGTGGTCAGCCGCTTCGAGCAGGTGGCACGCGAAGCGGCGGGTGTTCAGCCCTGAATCGGCTGGATGGTGACGACCGCCGGGTCGGCGGCATGCTCGAGCAGCAGGCGACGCACGCGCTCCTGCCAGAGGCGGCCGAACAACAGCCTCTGTTCGGCTGAAGCCTGGTTCTGGATGACGCTCGGCAGCAGTTCGCCGAGCCGTGGATCGGCCGCCACGGAATTTGGCAAAAATCGGCAGTGCACCGCAGCAGCGTTGTCCAGGCGGGTGAAACGCAGGTCGGCCACGCCATCCACGCCGAAGCGCAGCAGGTTGCGCCGGCTGTACTGCCCGCCCAATCCCTTGAAGCCGCCGGCGCCGGCGGCACCGGTAATCAGGGTTGCCACCGAGGCAATGACGCCGGTCACGCCGCTGTCCATCTGTTCGGCAAATTCGACGCGCAGGCCGCCGCGCTGCGGCACGGCTTGACCATAGAGCGCGCGCAGGGCGGCGCAGGTCATCAGCCAGGCGCCGGCGACGGTCGGACAACTGTGGCCGGCCAGGCGGACTGCATCCTCGTAACGGTATTCGATCAGGCCATCGGCCGCGCTGCCGAGCAGTTCGGCCAGGGGGTCGTAAACGGTGATGCCCGGCACGCGGGCGAAAAAGTCGGGAAACATCGAGCCTCCGGTGAGTGATTGCGCATTGTCGATAGGCGAGCTGCGTCTGCCTTTGATTTACCTTGGTTAAATGCCTTGTATATGCAGGTATCGTTTTACAAAAACCAACAAATCACCTACCAAGATGGCAAAAATGTTTTGTTGTTGCCGCGTATTCTCCAGATCACTACAAAATTGGAGTCATTACGTGAAAACAACTTTTTGCTCGAAAGCGGCATGGGTCGCCTGCAGCCTGCTGCTCAGCCTGACGGCTGCCGCCGAGTCAGGTGTCAGCGACAGTGCCATCATGGTGGGGCAATCGGTGCCGCTGAGCGGTCCTTCGCAGGAGCTGGGCATCGAAATGAAGCAGGGGATTCAGGCCTACTTCGATCAGATCAATGCCCAGGGCGGCATCAACGGCCGCCGGCTGGAACTGAAAACTCTGGACGATGGCTATGAGCCGGAGCGTGCCACAGCCAATACCCGCCAATTGATCGAGAAGGACGGCGTCTTCGCGCTGCTCGGTTACATCGGAACGGCCACCAGCATGGCCGCCCTGCAGGTGTCCAATCCGGCCAAGGTGCCTTTCGTCGGCGCCTTTACCGGCAGCGACGCGCTGCGCACACCGACCGGCCGTTATGTCTTCAATATCCGCGCCAGCTATGGCGAGGAAGCGGAAAAGATCGTCGAGCAGTTCAC
>JAYRUZ010000264.1:0-2813 GCA_041918795.1 Azonexus sp.
ACGCCATTCTGCTTCCCGCCAATTTCGAGGCTTACCGCGAATACTCCCGACGCTTCAAGGCGGCCGTCGCCAGCATTGCGCCGCTGATCGAAGACCGCGGCATCGATGAAATCTATATCGATCTCACCGACATCGAAGAAGACAGCCTGCCGCTCGCCCGCCAAATCAAGCAGGCGGTGTTCGACGCCACGGGTCTGACCTGCTCCATCGGCATCACCCCGAACAAGCTGCTGTCGAAGATCTGTTCCGACCTGGAGAAGCCGAACGGCATCACGATTCTCGGCATGGAAGATGTCGAGACCCGTATCTGGCCCCTGGCTGCCAAGAAAATCAACGGGATTGGCCCGAAGGCCAACGAACGCCTGGAGAAACTCGGCATTCAAACGGTCGGCCACTTGGCAGCAGCCCCTCTTGAGCTCTTGGTACGCCACTTCGGGCGCAGCATGGGGTATTGGATGCACGAGGTCGCGCAAGGTATCGACGAGCGGCCGATAAAGACCAGCCGCGAGCCCAAGTCGATCAGCCGGGAAAGCACCTTCCAGCGAGACCTTCACGCCAGGCAGGACCGTGCCGAGCTTTCCGAAATATTCACCGGCATCTGCATCCGCGTCGCCGATGACCTGAAGCGCAAGGGCTATGTTGCCAAGACGATAGGCGTGAAGTTGCGCTATGCCGACTTTCAGGCAGTGACGCGGGATTTCACGCTTGAGTTGCCGACGGCCGATGGCATGACGATACGGCGGGCGGCCGGTGAGTGCCTGAAACGGATTCCGCTGGAGAAGCAGATACGTTTGCTTGGGGTCCGTGCTTCGGGGCTTGTTGCAGCTTCAATGCTGGATGAACGGCCCTTGCAAATATCTCTTGGAATTTGAAGCGGAATGCAAATTTTTCAGGAACAGCTTACCGAAAGCGAACAACAAAAAACCCGCCAAGCGTTGCGCTGAGCGGGTCTGATGTTTCTTAAGCATGGTGGGCGGTACTGGGATCGAACCAGTGACCCCTGCCGTGTGAAGGCAGTGCTCTACCGCTGAGCTAACCGCCCGCTTAAGAGGCGCGCATTAAATCATAACTAAGCACTTGGGTCAAACAACAGTCGGCTAGAATTGCGCCTTTTGCATCTTGACGATTTCTGCAGCCATGAAGCCTGTCCGCACCCGTTTTGCCCCCAGCCCCACCGGTTTTCTCCATATCGGCGGCGCCCGCACCGCACTGTTCTCCTGGGCCTACGCCCGTCGCCACGGCGGCAAGTTCATCCTGCGCATCGAGGACACCGATGTCGCGCGCTCGACGCCGGAAGCCGTACAGGCCATCCTCGACGGCATGGCCTGGCTGGATCTGACGCATGACGAAGGCCCCTTCTATCAAATGCAGCGCATGGATCGCTACAAGGAGGTGATCCAGCAAATGCTGGCGGCCGGCACCGCTTATTACTGCTACACCACCAAGGAAGAACTGGACGCCCTGCGCGCCGAGCAGGAAGCGCAAAAAATCAAGCCGCGCTACGACGGCCGCTGGCGCCCGGAAGAAGGCAAGACCCTGCCGACGCCGCCGGCCGGCGTCCCGCCCGTCGTCCGCTTCAAGAATCCGAAAGGCGGCACGGTCGCCTGGGACGATGCCGTCAAGGGCCGCATCGAGTTCGCCAACGAAGAACTCGACGACCTGATCATCGCCCGTGCCGACGGCACGCCGACCTACAACTTCTGCGTTTGCGTCGACGACTGGGACATGGGCATTACCCAGGTCATCCGCGGTGACGATCACGTCAACAACACGCCGCGCCAGATCAACATCCTGAAGGCGCTCGGCGCCGAAGTGCCGACCTACGCCCACCTGTCGATGATCCTCGGCGACGACGGCGCCAAGCTGTCGAAGCGCCATGGCGCCGTTTCGGTCATGCAATACGACGAAGATGGCTTCCTGCCCGAAGCAGTCATCAACTACCTGGCCCGCCTCGGCTGGTCGCATGGCGACGACGAAATCTTTTCGCGCCAGCAGCTGGTCGAGTGGTTCGATCTCGATCACATCACCGCCTCGGCCGCCCAGTTCAATACCGAAAAGCTGCTGTGGCTGAACCAGCACTACATGAAGCAGACCCCGCCAGCCGAACTGGCTGCCAAGGTGAAACAGCGTCTAGCGGCGCGCGGCGTCGACACCGCCAACGGTCCGGATCTGGAAAAGGCGGCCGCCCTCTACGTCGACCGCTGCAACACGCTGAACGTGCTGGCCGATGCGGTCGAAGTCTTCTACGTCCAGGTTACTCCGCACGCCGACCTGCTGGCCCAGCATTTGAGCGACGAGGCACGCCCGGCCTTGGCCGATTTCGCTGCCGGCATCGCCGACGTGGCCTGGGAAGCACCGGCCATCAATGCGCTGATCAAGGAAACGGTGACCAAGCACGGCCTGAAGATGCCGAAACTGGCAATGCCCTTGCGCGTCATCCTGACCGGTCAGGCGCAAACGCCTTCGGTGGACGCGGTGATTGCCTTGATCGGTCGCGAGGGTGTTCTGAGCGCTCTGAAAAACAATCTCTAAAAAATCGCGAAAGGCCCTTTACAAGGACCAAAGAGGTCCCTATAATGCGGCCTTCTTTCGCGGCGGGGGTATAGCTCAGCTGGGAGAGCGCTTGCATGGCATGCAAGAGGTCAGCGGTTCGATCCCGCTTACCTCCACCAAAGCGCGAAAGAAGAAACGTCCGGGTCCCCATCGTCTAGAGGCCTAGGACACCGCCCTTTCACGGCGGTAACCGGGGTTCGAATCCCCGTGGGGACGCCAAGGTTTAAGTGCGGAGTGGTAGTTCAGTCGGTTAGAATACC